>NZVQ01000019.1 GCA_002701525.1 Fidelibacterota bacterium
CTGAATGTTCGATTAGCAAAGAAAAATATCAGCTAAATAATAATATTGTAGTTAAGAAATAATGCAAACTTCAGCATCCTATTCGCTACCAGCTAAAGCCTTTATTATTTCATTTGGTAAAATTATAAATAGGCTTTCAGCATTGTTTGCTATAATTTATTTATCTTATCATTTACCAAAGAGCGATTATGGTTCTTATAGACAAGTATGGATATTATTTAATACTCTAGTCCCTATTTTATCATTAGGCATCCCAATTAGTGTAAACTATTTCTTTCCACTTTTAGAAGAAGATGAAAAGAAATCCTTTATATTCCAAACTTACTTTTCTTTATCTATTTTAGGTTTTATATTTACTTTATTATTCTTTTTTGGGGCATCAAGTTTTGGATTTCTATTTAACAATGTTCAGATTGTAGGCCTAATAAAATATTTTTCTATAATTCCTTTTTTAGCATTACCAACTTTATTTTATCAAAATTTATTTGTTTGTATAGATAACCCTTTATTAGCAACTAAAGTCAGCCTATTATCTAGCTTAGGTTACTTTCTATCAATTGTCATTCCTCTTCAATATGGATATTCTATTATTGAAATGATTTATTGTTTGACAATGTTTTATTTAATCCAATTTATATTTATTTCATTTTTATACTATAATATTTTTAAGAAGTATAATTTAAATTTTAATTTCAATCTTATATTAAAACAATTTAAATATGCTATTCCCGTTGGCTTTACTTCAGCAATAGGGATTATTACAATTAATATAGACAATCTATTTGTTTCAAGTTATTTCAATCCCATTAAGTTAGCTGAATATGCAAATGGAGCAATGGAACTACCTTTTGTAGGTATTATTACAGGTTCAGTTATGGCTGTCCTTATGCCTGAATTTGTAAAGAGATATAGTGATGGAAAATCAGATGATGTTATAAAACTATGGCATTCATCCATAACTAAGGTTGCGACATTATTCTTCCCTATTATGTGTTTTTTATTTATTTTTTCTGATCAGCTTATAGTACTCCTCTTTTCAGATAAATATTTGCAGAGTGCTGAAATATTTAGAATTTATTTATTGCAGCTTCCATGTAGAATTACAATATTTGGTATTATACTATTATCTATGAATAAAACATCATTTGTTTTGAAATCAACACTTTTATGTTTATTGATTAACTTATTTTTGAATTTTATTTTAATAAATAGATTGGGAATAGTAGGGCCAGCTATCGCTACTATTATTTCATTGTATTGTATTTCCTTGCTCCAGTTATTTAAGATTGCTATTAGTTTAAAAACTAATATTTTTGAAATTTTTCCATGGAGATATTTAATTACTATTTTATCACTTTCAATTATATCAGCTATTTTGGTTAAACTAATTGATTTTGATGGAATAATAAATTTTCCATCTATTTTTTTAAGTAATATTCTAATAATCATATTTGGCGGGTTTTTATATTTAATTATTTTTATTTTATTATGTCTACTTAGTGGTTCGATTAATAAAAGCACTATTATAGAGAGCTTTAAAAATTATGTATAAATTATTTAGTCATAGTTTATTTTCTTTTTTATTTCTTGTAGGTGGCTATTATTATTTTATTGTACCTGTTTTTGGATATACTGGTTTTCAATGGAATTTTTCATATATAAAATTTTTAGAATCACTTTTATTTATCTTATTTTTTGAAAAAATATTGCCCAGAAGATGTAGCAGGCCATCTGATTTTATATTAAACATTCATTTTTTATTACCTATTTTACCAATGTTTGTATTATATGCTTGCTCTAATCGTTCTAGAATTTTCATGTATGCTGTTTTGTTTTGCTTTTATATGATTATAATTCTTAGAAATACATCTTTTTTCAATATTCGTTTGAGAAAAATTAATCAAAATTTTCTTATGAATATTTTGATTTTGATATGTTTGATTTATGTACTACTATTATTTAACTATCAAGGTTTTAATTTGAACTTCAATTTTTTTGATATATATATGTATAGGGAAATATACTCAGGGAATTTACCAAGAATTTTTAATTATGCAAGCCCTCTTGTATCAAAAGTTTTTTTACCTGCAGCAGTATTTTTATGTATTACATATAGACAAAAATTAGCTATCCTTATTTTAATTATTTCATCAACATTAATCTTTGGATACACGCAGCATAAAGGAACTTTTTTTTATCCACTATTTGTTATTGTATTATATAATATTATTAAAAGTGAGAAAGCGATAGAACAATTGAAAACTTCATATTTATTACTATTAATAACCTGCATGCTGTTTTTTTATTTTGAAAATACAATTAGCCAATTTATCGCATCAGTTTTTTTTAGAAGAGCTTTATTTGTACCTGCAGAGTTAAATTTCCAATATTTTGAGTATTTTTCAATTTCTAAAAATGTTTTTTGGGCAAATAATTTTTTTACATTTGGCTTGGTTGACTATCCGTATGATTTACCTACTGCTAATATAATGGGCGAATATGTTAGTAATAAAGCTACGAACTATGCCAATACTGGTTGGATAGGGTCAGGTTTTATGCATTTTCATTTTATAGGTTTATTGATTTATACGATTATTATTTCAATCATAATGTCTATCCTCGATACTATTTCTAAGCAGTTAGATACTAGATTGATTATAGCATTAACAGTTATTCCTATTCTTACAATGTTTGTTTCTTCAGATTTGCCAACTACCTTAATTACTCATGGGTTATTATTCTCAATTATAATAATTCTTTATATATCACCTATTAAGTTCAAAAATTATGAATAATAAAATTTTACATATCACAACAGCACATAAAAAAAATGATATAAGAATTTTTCAAAAAGAAATGTTAAGCCTTCATAAGTCAGGATTTAATATTAGTTTAATTGTCCAAAATGACAAGGATGAAAATATTGATGGAATAAATATATATTCGGTTCCACATTCAAGAAATAGATTTGATAGATTTATATTTACAAATATAAGAATTATATATAGAGTTATTAAAATTAATCCTTCTATATGTCACTTTCATGATCCTGATTTTATTTTCGGTGCGGTATTTTTGAGTATTTTAGGTAAGAAAATTATATACGATGTCCATGAAGATGTCCCAAAGCAGATTATGTCAAAATATTGGATTCCATCTATTTTAAGAAGGTTTATTTCTATATCATTTAATATAGTTGAAAAATTTTGTGTAAAGTTTTTCTTTACATCAATTATTGCAGCAACAGATTCGATAAGTAAAAATTTTCCTGATTATAAAACTGTAGTAATCAACAATTATCCTATCATAAATGATTTAACACAGATTAACCAAGACTATAAGAATAAAGAAAATTCAATAATATATATTGGTGGCATTTCAATTATAAGAGGAATTTATGAAATTCTAGATGCATTTGAAAAAATTAAAGAGCAAGGTGTTAAGTTGTATTTAGCTGGCAGCTTTGAGAACGAAAATTTGAAAAATGAAATACTTAATAGAATTAAAAATAATAAGAATATTGTTTATTTAGGTTTTTTAGAAAGAAAAGAATTATTGAAATATATAAAAAAGTCTCAGTTAGGCTTAGTTTTGTTTCATCCAGAACAAAATCATATTGAAGCAAGCCCTAATAAGATGTTTGAGTATATGTCTTTAGGTGTTCCTGTATTGGCCTCAGATTTTCCTTTATGGTTAGAAATTATATCAAAAAATCAATGTGGTGTTAATGCTAATCCGCTTGACCCAAATGAAATAGCAAGTCAAATTACTCAACTTATTTCAGACCCTCAAAAGGCATTTGAATTAGGGCAAAATGGAATAAGAGTAGTAAACGAAAAATTCAATTGGAATATAGAAGAGAAAAAAATAATCAAATTATATGAGAATATAATAAATGTCTGAAATTGATCAATATAAAAATAAAAAAGTTATATGGTATATTCATCCTTATTCTGGTGGGCCTGGAATAGGTCCATCCTTTAGGCCATATGATTTTTGTAAAGAATTTGCTAAAAGAGATGTTTGCCCAATAATAATCAGTCCAGACTTTCATCATTTAATGTATAATCGAGAGTCTAGATTAAAGTCGCAAACTATTAAGGGCGTTAATTATCATTTTATAAAGTCAAAAAAATATACTGGTAATGGTTTGAAAAGATTAATGCATATGATTAGCTTTTCTCTTTCACTAATATTTTCTGATAGTTTAAAACAGCAATTGCCTCCTAGTACAATTATTATTTCATCACCTCATTTATTTTCTTTTCTAGGAGCATATGTTTTGTCTAAAAGACATAAGGCTAAATTGATTTTAGAAGTTAGAGACTTATGGCCGCTGTCATTAACAGATATAGTAGGGGTCTCTAAACTACATCCAATTGTAATATTGTTTAAGGCTATTGAGAAGTTTGCATATGAAAAATCTGATTATATAGTNACTTTATTAAAAAATAGTAAAGATTATTTTTCTGATTTTAATAATATAATTTNAGATAAGGTTCACTATATTCCAAATGGCTCTCCATTATATAGTAACTTAGANTCGCATCCTAATTTTATAACTGATTTCATTACTCAATTAAAAGATAAAGGTAAATTCATAGTAGGNTATACNGGGGCACATGGTACCCCTAATGCACTAATGCAATTATTAGAAGCATTCGTNTTAATTAAAAAAAATCGTGAAGTATATGATAAGATTCATTTAGTATTCNTTGGTGATGGCAATGAAAAGGAATCTTTAAAGAAATTTGCAAAAACAAATCAGTTAGATTGTATTACTTTTTTTGAGCCTGTAGATAAAAAAAATATTAGAAGTATAATTGATTTATTTGATTTATGTTATATTTCATTATCTAAAAGTAATATTTTTAAATATGGAGTCAGTCCAAATAAAATGTTTGAATATATGATGGCTTCAAAACCAATTTTATCATCTATTCCTTTTGATTATATAATTAGAGAAGCTTGCTGTGGTATTGTTGCNGAATGTCAAAATCCAATTGATTTAAGTGATAAATTAAGAGAAATAATGTCTCTTGATAAAAAGNACTTGGAAAATTTTGGAAATAATGGGCACAGNTACTTAATAAATAATCATAATATTCAAGAGCTATCAAAAGAATATAGTAGATTGTTTGAGTGATTTTTATACAATGAATGAATCTGAAAATAATATTAATTATTATAAAAATATTTTAACATTAATCTTTGGTAGTGGGCTGTCACATATAATCCCNTTTTTATTAACTCCTATATTGACAAGATTATATTCGACATCAGAATATGGACTATTTGGTTTTTTTATATCACTACTTGCTATTTCTACAATGATTTCAACAGGNAGATATCATCTAGCTATATTATTACCGAAAGATGAAAATGAATCAAATTGTATAAAGTTTATTTCTATAACTTTAAGTTTATTGTTTTGTACACTTTTAACGATATTNATTTATGTTTTTTTTAAANTAAATTTGTTTGGAAGTCTTTTNGNAAAGACACAAAACTTAATATTTTTTTTGCCNTTGGCAACATTATCCTTTTCCTTATTCGATATAACAAATTATACACTNAATCGTAATGGGCAGTATAAGGATATGAGTTTNGCTAGAATTTTTAGAAGCTTCTCTAGAGAAGTTTTGAGCATTATATTTGGGATTTATACNTGGGGAGCTAAAGGATTAATTTTAGGTAGCATCCTAGGTAATATAATNCCAGTAGCCATATACAGAAATAAAATATTTAATAANTTAAGTCATGATTTAGATAATGCAAAAGTAATCTTAAAAAAACATAAAGATTTTCCAATNTATCAAATGCCTAGTTCAGCATTGGGNTCTTTTTCATTGCAAGCACCCATTTATTTTTTTACAGCTTTCTACTCATTGAGTATTGTAGGTTTATTTAGTCTATCTACAAGATTATTTTCTCTTCCTTTATCATTATTAACAGCNTCTATATCTCAAGTTTTCTATAAACAGATTTCTGATTTCCACAATNAAAAAGACTATACATCCATTAAACAAATTTTTTATTTAACATTTAAAAAATTAGTATTGATTGGATTACCCATAAGTATTTTTTTATTTTTGTTCTCTGAANNACTATTTNATTATGTCTTTGGATCTGATTGGGCGACTGCAGGATTATTTGTTAAATATTTAGTACCAGGTTTTTTTATTAAATTTATAATATCTCCTTTAACACCTATATTTTTGGTAAAAGGCCAAATTAAAATTTTATCTATTTGGAAAGTTGTCCAATTTATATCTACAATTACAACATTGTTTCTATGTTGTTATCTAATAAATGTGAAATATATATATATAACTATTATGATATATTCTATTCATGAAGTTNTTATATATATGTTATGTTTTATTTTGCAAATCAGAGCCTTAAAAGCTTGATGTATAGTTTTACTGAGATTTGATTATTATGATTATTAATNCTTACATTTTACTTTTTATTATTAATATNGGAACATCTTTTTTCTTAACAAGATTAATTTATAATTATTATAAAAAACAAAATTTTGTTGATATCCCAAGAGATAGGAACCTGCATGATAGTCCTGTTGTAACAGGTGGAGGAATATCTATTGTAATACTAAATATCATAGCACTAATATATTATAANTTTCCTATCATTTTCATTTTCCCAATCATTGCGATATCGATACTAGGCTTTATAGATGATAAAATTAATTTATCGCCGTTGATTAGAATTTNAATTCATTTTTTATGTGCTTTTTTTATCTTGATATGGATTGGGAATTTTCCTGTTTTAGATTTTGGCATAGTTGTGATTGAAAATGTTTATTTNCGCAATCTATTTGGAATTGTGTTTATTAGTTGGTTTATAAACCTATATAATTTCATGGATGGGTCAGANGGATTTGCGACATTTCAATCAATTTTTATTTCTTTATCATTTATAGNCTTTTTACTATTTCTATATGGTATGCAGTANATATTAACAGAAATTNTNCCAACGGGTGTNAACTATAAGTTATATGTTCAGGGTGTACAAGANCATCATTGGATAATGACTTTTGAAAATGTATTACGGTTATTAATTATTAATGTATCAGTGAGTATTGGCTTTTTATTTTTTAATTATCCTAATGCAAAAATATTTATGGGTGACCANGGAAGTAANTTTTTAGGTCTATATTTGATTTCAATAGGATTATACATTGTTTATCATTTNCCCCAAGTTTCAATATGGACNATATTAATTGCTTATGGATTATTTTTTATAGATTCTACAATAACTTTANTTAGAAGGNTCTTTAAAGGGCAAAAATGGTATTTGCCACATCGGAGCCATTGCTATCAACGATTTATCATATCTAAACAAAAGACTGTTTCTAGAAAGCAAGCCCATCAAANACTNCTAATATACTCATCGTTGATTAATTATTTGTGGCTATTACCTATGAGTATTTTTAGTGTAATTTTAGCAGAGTATTCGTTTTTGATATTTTTATTATCTTCTATGCCTTTAGTATATTTGTCATTNTATAAGTATAATGAAGAGTTTGAAGTTTAGTATTATTTTTTCGTATGGATTATATGCTNAAACAACTATCTAGAAATTCTAAAAAATTGNTAATGATTTTTATTGATTTTATTATTGTATTATTTTCAATAATACTATCTTTATATCTAAGATTAGGTTCTATTGAACAAGTAATTGAGTACTCTATTAGAGACTATCANCTTATTGCTNTCTATCCAATTATATGTATAATCATTTTCTATTACTTTAATTTATATAGTTCTGTAATCAGGTTNATGAGTACAAATATTATGTGGGCATCAGCCAAAAGTATATCATTATCACTTCTTTTATTAAGTTTCTTTATGATGTTATTTAGAGAAGAATCATTTTCAAGACATGTTTTGCTTATTAATTGGTTTGTGTTGTTGATATTTATCATTGGGGTAAGGTATTTAGCAAAATGGATTTTATATTCAGAGCACTTAAAGAAAACAAATAAAAAATCTATTGCAGTCTATGGTGCTGGAGAGGCAGGAAGTTCATTGATGGGGAGTTTGTTGCAGAGTAATTATCATATGCCGTTTGCTATCTTTGATGATGATGAGAAGAAGCATAATACATTTATGCATGGAATAAAAATCTATTCTCCTAGTAAAATTGCTGAAATAATTGCTAGGAAAAAAATTGATTCAGTATTTTTAGCTATTCCATCAGCTCCTAGAATAAATATCAAAAATATATTAGAATCTTTAAAGGATTTAAGAATTGAGATTAAAACATTGCCTAGTATAGATAATATAATTGATGGTAAAGTTAAGATAGAAGATATAAGGGATGTGAATGTAGATGAGATTATTGGACGTGATATCGTTAAGCCTAATAATAAACTATTATCTAAAAACATAATTGATAATAATGTTATGGTTACAGGTGCAGGAGGATCAATTGGTAGTGAGTTGTGCAGGCAAATTATTAGGTATTCTCCAAAAAAATTAGTTTTAGTTGA
This sequence comes from Fidelibacterota bacterium, assembly GCA_002701525.1. Lineage (GTDB taxonomy): Bacteria > Fidelibacterota > Marinisomatia > SCGC-AAA003-L08 > D37C17 > SCGC-AAA003-L08. The sequence goes on from NZVQ01000019.1 coordinate 8,516, forward strand.
GCGGTCAGAATTTGCTCTATATAGAATATATGAAGAGTTAAAGAATAATGAATTTAATATTCCTATTGTTCCATTGTTGACTTGTGTAAAGTCATATGATAAAATGAAGAAGAATATGTCTGAAAATAATATTAATTCTATATACCATGCTGCTGCTTATAAACATGTTCCAATGGTAGAAAGGAACCCAATAGATGGAATCGAAAATAATATACTAGGCACTTTGAACATAGCTCAAGCAGCAAGAGATTTGAATGTCAGTTCTTTTGTACTTATTAGTACAGATAAAGCAGTGAGGCCTTCAAATATAATGGGTGCTTCAAAAAGGTTTTGTGAAATTATTTTACAAGCTTTTTCAAATCAAAAATCACAAACTGTTTTTTCTATGGTCAGATTTGGGAATGTGCTTGATTCAGCAGGCTCAGTTGTACCATTGTTTAGAGAACAGATTAAAAAAGGTGGCCCAGTTACTGTGACNCACCCAGAAGTTACTCGATTTTTCATGTCTATTCCTGAAGCTGTNCAGCTTGTGATACAAGCAGGGGCANTAGCANAGGGCGGCGATATATTCCTCTTAGATATGGGNGAANCTGTTAAAATATTAGATTTAGCTAAAAAAATGATATACTTAAGTGGNCTAGAACCAATATTGGNTTCAAATCAAGAAGGTGATATTGAAATTGAAATAACAGGTNTAAGNCCAGGTGAAAANTTGTACGAAGAATTATTGATTGANGGTAATCCNGAGCAAACAGAACATNCNCAAATACTGAANACATTTGAAAATGGAATTGAATCAGANAAATTGAATGATNTTNTTNCAGAAATTAAAATATTATGTNAAGAACAAAATNCTGATGGAATTATAAAACTATTAAAGTTNCATATCGAAGGNTATGCAGATAATATTAATGGAGTAGTATAATGAAGATTTTATCGATAGTAGGTGCTAGACCACAATTTATCAAATTAGCACCAATAAGTAAGAAGATTAAGTCTAACATTAATCATGTTGTGATTCATACGGGCCAACATTTTGATAAAAACATGTCTGACATTTTCTTTGATGAAATGAGTCTAAAAAAGCCTAAATACAATCTCAATATCTCAAGAGGATCGCATGCTAACCAAACAGGTTTAATGCTGATTGAAATTGAGAAAATATTGATTACTGAGAAACCTGATTTAGTTATAATTTTTGGGGATACTAATTCAACTTTAGCCGGAGCCCTAGCAGCTAGTAAATTGGGAGTTAAGTTAGTTCATATAGAAGCAGGACTTCGAAGTTTTAATAAAATGATGCCTGAAGAAATTAATCGAATTATTGCAGATCATACTTCAGATTTTTTATTTGCTCCAACAGATGTAGCTATGAATAATATCAAAGATGAAGGTTTAATAAATAAAGCATATCTAACGGGAGATATTATGGTTGATTCTGTTAATTTATTTTTAGAAAAGGCTCAATCAAAATCTAAAATCTTGTTAAAGTTAGGTTTAAATAAATCAGACTATAGCTTACTTACATTACATAGACCATATAATGTTGATGATCCAGGCAAACTATCTAATATCATTACTTTTTTGAATGAATTGTGTTCTCCTTTTATATTTCCTATACATCCAAGGACTAGGCAGATTATATCAAAATTTAATATCCAAATTGGGAAAAATATTAAATTAATTGAACCAGTAGGTTATTTAGATTTTCTAATGTTGCAGAATAATGCAAATAAAATTTTTACTGATTCTGGGGGAATTCAAAAGGAAGCATATATTTTAAAAATACCATGTATTACTATTAGGACCGAGACTGAATGGGTAGAAACAGTTTTATCTGGTTGGAATAAATTGATTAATCCGAATCAAATCAATTTAAGTGATTTAGTTGATGAGATAAATTTATTTAATCCTGAGGATAGCAAATATGACTATGTTTTTGGTAATAATGTGACTGAAAATATGCTAGAAAAAATTTATGAAATTATTATTGATTAATATTAAGAGAGCAAGTCATGAATAAGAAGGTTGCAATCATATGTTTCTTAACTATTTGTTTTTCTTCGATGAAAACTACATTTAATAATATCGAATATATTAAACGAGAAATTCAGGCAATTGATTTAGGGTCTATTAGAGAAGATATGGTATTTTTCCCATTTTATATTAATAATAATGAAAAAACTATTAATCTTAAACCTATACTTGCTATAAGGAATAGTCAGGTAGGTTTTGAATTGGATTCTATCAATACTATCAACTCAATTACATGGATATCTCCAGGTATATCAATTGAATTATATAAGCCGTTTATTAATCCAATATCTTCTTTTGTTATTTATGGTTGGAGTGATTTTTATAAGCATTCAATGTATGGAATTTCAGAATTTTCTAATAGCTATTTTGATTTAACTCCNGATTANTATATTGGCTATTCAGCTGAATCTCAATGGAATAATAATTTTTTGAAAAATGGAATAGATTTTGATGAAAANATNTATGGTTTATTAATAAAGAGTAATTNATTTGAATTGAAAATAGGTAATTATTCGCCAAGATTAGGTCCTTTTTTGTCTAGTAATTTATTTTTATCAGGACAATATCCGGCTTTTTCTAATATTCACTTTAAATTATATGGTAAAAATATTCAATACCACTTGCTTTGCGGTGATCTTGAATCAAAAATTCTAACTGATCCTAATGATAGAGATTCTTTTTTTCAACCAAGAACGGTTTATTATCATAGATTAGATTTTTATATNAAGAAAAACTTTCGAATAAGTATTTTTGAATCAATCATTTCAGGTCANAATAGAATNGATTTATCTTATNTNAANCCNCTATCTTTTTATTGGTCTTCACANCATACTAAGGCNGATAAAGATAATTTATTAATGGGNTTTGATTGGGAGTATATAAGGAAAAGTTGGAGATTATATGGTGCTTTTATTATGGATGAGTGGGCTCCTACAAAAACTTTTGGTCCAAANGAGATTTCAGAGGATAATAACAATCATAATTGGTTTGGATATCAATTAGGCATTACTAAAATGATAAAATCAGCTCAAACTATTTCGTTAATTAAAATTGAATATGCATCAGCTAGTCCTAATTTATATTCTCATGATGTAGATAGAAANCTTCCTCAGCATNANAACTANAATTTAGGATATTGGTCTGGTGGAAATACAGAAAATTGGAANGTATATATAAATACGATTTTATCAGATCAAACATCTGTATATCTTAGCTATATTAAAAATGCTAAGGGAAGGTCTGGGTACAATGTAGATAATAATATAAATACTAATTTATGGATTAAAGAAAGCTATAAGTTTGGANTNGAATATTTTATTATAAATGATAAGCTAAGTTTGGATATNAATTATAATTCAATAACATCAGCTNTNTTATATGGGCATGAAATTGGTGGNTTTAATTTTGGAATTAGATATAATATTAATTATTAATTTGTGCAAAAGATAGGGTTTAAAATTATATGAAAATTACAGTTTTTGGTGCTGGTTATGTTGGTTTAGTTACATCAACATGTTTAGCTGAAATGGGTAATTTTGTTACCTGTATAGATATTAANAAAGATAAAATTANAGATTTGAATAATTCTAAAATTCCTATTTTTGAACCTGGATTATCAGAAATTCTATCTTCAAATTTAAATAATAGATTATTTTTTTCTTCTGAAATCAAATCTAATATTGCAGCCTGTGATATNATTTTTATAACTGTTGGTACTCCTGAAGATGATAATGGTNCNCCTTTGTTAAATAACNTATTTTCAGTTGCAGAAAATATTGGTGAATATATTGATAAAAAATGTATAATTGTTCAGAAATCTACAGCNCCAGTTGGGACATGTGATGAAATTCAATCAATCATTAATGATAAATTAAAAAATAGAGATTTGAATTTTGGTATTAATGTAGTTTCTAANCCNGAATTNTTAAAAGAAGGAAATGCTGTAAATGATTTNATGAGCCCNGATAGAGTAGTATTAGGGTCAGATAATAAAGATGCAACAAAAATCATGAAAGAGTTATATAAGCCGTTTACACTTAACCATGANAGGTTTTTATTGATGGANGTGAAAAGTGCTGAGATGACTAANTATGCAGCAAATGCAATGTTGGCAAATAAAATTTCATTTATAAATGAAATAGCTAATATTGCAAAAGCACTAGGAGCNGATATTAACCAAATACGATTAGGTATTGGAAGTGATAAAAGAATNGGNTATGATTTCATATATCCAGGTATTGGGTATGGNGGAAGCTGTTTCCCAAAAGATTTAAATGCTTTAGNTAAAATGGGTGAATCAGTGAACTATGATTCGACATTGATTAAGTCTATTGGTAGAGTTAATTCATNTCAGAAAGAGAAATTTGCTAATGATGTGATTAATAGATTTTCTANTAATAACAACAAATCATTAGAAAGTATAAAGATAGCAGTATGGGGTTTATCATTTAAGCCAGAGACAGATGATATGAGGAATGCTCCAAGCATTTGTATAATAAACAAGTTATTAGAAAAAGGAGCATCAGTTTTAGCCTNTGANCCTAGAGCTTCNNCCTCTAAATTAAGGGANGTGTTTAATCATGACAAATTTTCTTTCATAGANGATCAATATGCTGTTTTAAAAGATGTAGATTGTTTATTGCTATTAACTGAATGGAGAGAATTTAGAAGTCCAAATTTTAATAAAGTAAAATCGTTAATGAAAAATTCTATTATTTTTGATGGAAGGAATTTATATAACAAGCTAGAATTAGAAAGTATGGGATTCGAAATATATCAAATATAGAAATTAAATTTCTTTCATATAGTCTAAACTNAATGGAACAGGTTTGAATCCCAATTCTACATTGATTTTATACATCGGATTATTTTCTTCATTATCAGTTCGCACTTCAATNACNCCTTTTTTTAGCAAGCCTTCAATCGCCTTTATTTTAAGTGCTGTNGCAATTCCTTTCCTGCGAAATTTTTTTATTACACCAAGTCCCCCTGTCCATCCTTTTTGNGGTTCAGCTTTTGGATAAACTTCAATATCAGTTGATCCTATATATTGTTNGTCTTTTACAGCNACTATATCAACCCCATAAGAATTTTCATAAAAATCAANACAATNCTTCATNAANTGGTCGAATGGTGTTCGGGTTTGTTTCACCCCATCAGGGGTTGGGAANTCTTGTGCATAGGTCCATTCTAGTTCTTCTAATTTTTCATAATGGTTCGGCCAATCTAGCATTTCTTCTTTAGAGTCGTAGAANNGTATTCCTTCAGATTCCAATTTTTGAATTAGAGGTTGGTACTTTACAATATCTACTTTACGNATATCACATGAATATTCTCGATTAGTTTGANCTAATNTAAATCCTTCTTTGATTAGAAGTTTNTGATGTTCTTTGTAATTAGGATGTTCATAGATGCTAGTGAGCANTTTGTTGCAATTAAACTGTTTAACNTTTTCTAACATTTTATGATATAATAAATTTCGATAGCCTTTGTAATTATATGATGGATCNAAGTTTAATGTATAAAAGCAAGTTCTGTTNTTTTCATTTCTNCCCTGAGAGTAATAGATGACCCCANTTAGCTGTTTATTATTATAAAGTAATAATCTGTTGCGNATTAAGCTCTTATCTCTAATTTNCCAATCTCTTTTATCATCATCNGGGTGATTTATAGAATCATGATTTACAAGGTTGTCGATTCTTGCTAATTCTTCAAATTCCTTATCAGTTTCATTGAANCTCTTTATTTCAATCATTATAAATCTAATTTTAATTGNTATGGTTTACAGAGAAGAATATTGAATCCAATATGTACATTTTCTAAATCCCAAGATGCAGAGCTGCAAATAGTAATGTCAAAGGGGATATTTAAAGGNCTCCAAGGTAATTCATATGCNAAATCTAAAGATGNAACTGGNAAAATCTTCATACTNNTATTGTTAGAGTTTTGTGTGGCNCCTAGNCCTATTAGGGTATATATTCTTTTACAAAATTTTATAGAATATGTACTNCTCATATTTAAAGANCNAAAATTGTCCCAATTTAAACTATTTGANGGAGGAAGAGATGTNATTGANGATTTNAATCCAANAACAATTGTTTTGTTTAAAANTTTAAATGCAAAAGGAGAATCTATATGAAAACCTATTGTTTTACCAAAAGAGTAATTATTTTTACCAATAATAATATTTGATGAACCAATATATCCAGAAATATAAAAAATATCAGGTTCAACTATAGCATTTATAAACTTTTTATTTTCTTTTTCATATTGTTTATAATACAAGTTTAGAAAATGTTCATATTCTAATTTTGAATTAGAGAACTCTTTTAGTATATCTAATTCATGCATTAAATTAGACTCGTATTCAGATCTTAATAGATGGTCAAACTCTATACTGTTAGAGGAACTTTTTACAAAATGATTATTATAAGATTTATCATATTCATTTGAAAATAAAGCAGATAGTAAAAGAATGGTTAAATTGATTTTAATATTTTTTATCTTTAAAAGCATAAACTCTCTTTTATGGAAATTTTATTATAAATAAATTAAACCATTATTAATATTATACAAAACACTTGAAAGTAGATATTTTGTGAAAATTTTTGTTTTTATGGGAGGCTCTTCCTCTGAGAAAAATATTTCAATTAAAACTGGTAATGCAATTGTTGCATCCCTTTCAGGAAGATATGAAGTAAAACCTCTTAATGTTTCATTCCATAATAATGATATTTCTTTTTTAGAGGAACTTCAAAAAGGAGATGTCGTATTCAATGCACTTCATGGCGGCTCAGGAGAGAATGGAGATATACAATCTGTCCTTGATATGAAGGGGATATCTTATACTGGGTCAGGTTCTAAGGCTTCAAAGATATGTATGGATAAGCATTTTTCGAAGTTGATTGCACAAATGGAAGGTTTGAAAGTGCCTGATTGGGTATTGTATAAACATAGTAATATCAATAGCCAAAAAATGTTCAATGTTAAAAAGGAAAGATTTTCTTATCCATATATAATCAAACCTAATAGCGAAGGTTCTACAATGGGTCTTGCTAAGATAGATAATGAGGATCAGGTTGATTCAGCTATTTCTGAAGCATTAGAATTTTCAAGTGAGATAATGATTGAGGAGTATATTTCTGGCAGAGAAATTACTGTTGGTATACTAGGTAATAAAGCATTGCCTATTGTAGAGATTTTCCCTCAAAAAGACCTTTTTGATTAT
>NZVQ01000020.1 GCA_002701525.1 Fidelibacterota bacterium
AAATCCTGCTGGATGCTTCCAAACTGGATGTGATGAAGGTTATGAATGCATTGCCACTAATGGTGAGAATGCCTGCACTCCTTCATCCTGTTTTTGTGATGAAACAGAATTAGGAGGTAATTGGTTTTGTACAGAGGATTGCAATGGTGGGATATGCCAACCTACTAATTTAGTTGGCGATTTAAATAATGATGGTACTCTAAATGTTATTGATGTTGTTTCTTTAGTAAACATTATCCTTAATAATAATTGGAACCAATCAGGAGATATCAATAATGATGGAGCTCTAAATGTTATTGATGTAGTAATGCTAGTAAGTATTATATTAGAATAGATTATTTTGTGAGAGTTTGTCGTAATTCAAAATAGTATATACAATAATATATTATTTAATTGTATTTCACATTTAAGTATTATAATATACTTAGTGTTGTTTTATAATAAAGTTTTATCATATAAAAGAATAAATGTTACAATATGTACAATTCTTGCATATGGAAATAAAAAGTTGTAATTTAATTACAGCTTAATAGATTTGTTACTTTGTTTTACAGACGATAAAATTATTTTTATGACTATTGAAAGGAGTTAAGGAAAATGAAAGCAACTAAATTAATAGCGACGGTAACTGCTCTAAGTTTGGTTTTTGCAGGTACTGCTAAAGTTAGTATGAATGATGTATCTTTATCATCTGCTAAAGGAAATGTTGATCTTGTGGTTGAATCAAGTCAAGGCGTATATGGTCTTCAATTTGATTTAAAATATGACCCAACTCAACTTACTTTAAATGGTGCTGAAGCTGCAATTAACGATGTTACATTTGATTATGCTGAGAATACACCAGGAGTAGTTCGTGGTTTAATGTTCAGCATGCAAGGTAAACAATTGAATTTAGACAATATTTCTTCTTTTGTTAATTTCGATTTTTCACCTGCTCAAGGTTTCGAAGGTAAAGCAACAGTCAGTTTTGATGATGTAATTCTAGCTGGTGAGAATGGCACAAAGATAAGTGCTTCTTCTTCTTCTGTTGTTGTGGATACAAATAATATGCTTCCAATTAAAACAGCTTTAAATGCAAGCTATCCAAATCCATTCAATCCTTCTACAACAATCAATTATGATTTAGCTGTTGATGGCTATGTTTCAATTCTTGTTTATGATGCATTGGGCCGTGAAGTAGCTACATTGTTTAGTGGAGATCAAGTGGCTGGTACTAATTACCAAGTTACTTGGAATGCAGCTGATCAAGCGAGTGGTGCATATTTCCTAAGAATGACTGCAGGGAATTATACAAACACTCAAAAGTTAATGCTTGTTAAGTAAGTATAACTACTAAGTTTAGTTAATTAAAAAAGGGATGAATATAATTCATCCCTTTTTTTATATCAAAAATAAGAATTCTAAAAATCAAATATAAGATTCTTTAAAAATAATATTCCCTTGTTTATCATAGTTAAGCCATGTGCCAACTCGTTTGTTTTCTATAAACATTCCCATAAATCTAATTTGTCCATTATCCCAATAGTATACATACTCACCATGCAGTAAGTTATTTAGATAATTTTTTTCTAAAATTAGTTTGCCAGTACTCTTGCAGACTATTGAGTACTTACCATTTTTATTGTTACTAAAACTTAGCATACATATCTCCTGTGCTAAATTTAATAACAAGACTTATATATGCAGCCTTGATTTAAGTCACATCAAAATATATTATTAAAATTCAGGAAAAATTCTTACAAAAGTTTTCCTATCAGTAATAGTACCAACATATGGGTTATATTCCCAAGTAAAGTCAATTTGCCATGGTAGCCCTAGAAAGAAAAAACGAGGACCAAACCCATAAGACATCGCCCAACCCGTTTCAGCTATATCTGCAATATCACTTTGCCCATCCCACCAATTATCCTCATTAAAAAACTCTTTATATGTTTGGGGGTTATTCCAAGTAGTTCCAATATCGCAAAAAATTGCTCCATTAATCTGTCCTAGAAATCTTATAGCAGGAAAATAGTAAATTAAAAATGGCAATCGCAGCTCAAAATTATATAATAAAACATTATTACCTGATTTACTATATACATTAATACCTCTTAATGGCATCACTGATTCTTCATCAAACATCATCTGAGTTGGAATAGATGTGCAATCCTTTGACCAACCTACACATGGAGAACCTCCTAAATAAAATTTATTTTCACTAGATTTAACTCTATTAGACCAATTCCATGTGGTTCCTCCATACAATCGGAATGCAAAAGTCACACCATTAAACAATGGTCTATAATGCCGAATATCAAATATTAATCTATTAAATGACCAACCCTTTAATTGATTATTATTTCTATCATATGGTAAAATTTTATGCGAATATACATACTCTATTAAATTTCTGTAACCAGAAAGAGCATTGCTTTTCCAATACGTATGATCTGACACATATCTTATATTGGGCTCCAATGAAGTTTGAGCTCTATTAACAGTTATTTTTTCTTCATCAAAACCAAATTGTCCTGCAATAATTTCAACAGTGTTTTGCTCACTATATTGAATTGAAAAACCAGATTCAAATCTTTGGAATTTAGATATTGGATAGGACCAATTAATAAGAGCACCATTTTCTCTAATTCTATTACCNGCANTANTATAATTTGCAGAATTATNAACATAAGGAGACTCNCTTACTTCTTGATATATATAATATGTTTTATCAATTTTATTNTTTAGATTATTAAAAACAAAATAATAATTAGAATTATTTAATGTTAATACCGTTTCGGTAGATAAATAAAAATTGTAATCACCTAAAATATCTGAGAAAATAAAATTGGCCATAACACGGTTNCCAACCATATAATTATANCCTACACCATAATTGGCATAATCAAGGGTATACCTTGGAGTATATTTATTAATTATATATTTATTATTTTGATCCTTAGATACTATTATTTTTTCATCANNAAGTTCATTGTCNGNTTCAAANTCTATATCCGTAAGAATATAATTTTCATACTTACTTTCAATNTCATCATCNGCTTGAAATGCATCTTTCCTAACTACATCAAATGTACTATTATCTAATTTCCACTTTGAAAACGGGATATTTTGAATTTTTCCTATACGATCTTTAGGGTTNGATAATGAAAATACATCATAACCCATCTCATAAAATCCTGTAAAAATCAATTGAGTATCATCTCCNTTCCAAGACAACTGAGTAATACCAGTCATAACATTGGTAATAGGTGANGATGATGCAAAATTATCNNTCGTTAAATATATATTATTTACTCCAAACTCATCACATATATATGCAATCATTTTATTATCTGATGATATCACAGGATAAGATTCATTATAGTCTGTATCCGTTAACCTAACTACCTCACCATTATCCAATGATAAACTATATATATCTAATTGTTCTGAAAAATAATTATTTAAGTTTGTAGAATTGATATTTAGGTTGCTCCCTCNATCTGATATAAATATTAACTTACTTCCATCNGGATACCAAGAAACATGGTCTTCTGAATACCAATCATTAGTAACAGCTGTTATTAACTTCGTTTCTACATCTAGTANATATATATCNCTTGAGCTCCCATTATTGCCTATAAATGCAATTTTATCACCATTAGGNGACCAGCTTGGTCTAAAAACTCCTTCAATNTCATCTAGTCTTATTTTTTCTTTATCATATGTATTTGAATCAATGATATATAACACATCCGATGAACCTGATTTAGCCGAAAATGCAATTTTATCACCATTAGGNGACCATGAAATTCCTGGCTTTAATATGTGAAGTTCCTCATATTCAGTATTTCGCTCACCTTCAACTATTTGTTTAATAATTCTTCCTGTATCTACTGATATTATATAAATACCCATAGGACCATCTTTATTTGATAGTATTGCAATTTTTCCACCATTAGGAGAAATTGATGGTGCAATATTATAATTATTACCCCAATTTTTATGATTAGTTAATTGTTGGGCAAATTCATTTAAATTTTCTCTTAATCCTATTTCATCCCAATAAAGTTGCTTAACATAATTTTTCCACTGTTCATTTAATGTTTCTAAATCAACTCCAATTGATTTTTCTANCCCTTTATTGATACTTTTATTTTTTTTGATTTGATAGAAAATTTCTGCAATAGANTCATTNCCCCACTTAGAAGTAATAAATCGCCAAACAGATTGNCCACCTCTATAGCTTAGATATCCTCCTAATTGATTAATATTTAATAATTGATCNCTATTAANAGTTANATCTCTCATCCACATATCTGAATTAGTATTCCAATTAATCGATGAATATTCAGCTAGGCCTTCATTCATCCATAACGGAATATTAAATTCAATTGCTCTAGTAATCTTTTTCCGAAGNNTTCCACCATAAACACAGTCATTAATGAANGCATGTAGCAGTTCATGATGNANTACATCTCTAAANNCTATCAAGGACCCGTCAAAAGGGATAACTACTCTATTTTTATATAGTTCTGTAACTCCACCAATACCTTCTTGCATATATACTTTAACTACATTTGTTTGCTGAAAATCATTATGGGAATTATAAACTATAATAGTAACACGATTCTTAAGCTCCCAATTTAATAAGTTTGATAAATTATCATAAGATNTTTCAGCTTCAATAGCAACNAGTTCACCATTTTGNTCACCAGGAGGATATGTNTAAATGTCAAAATGTTCCGTTTGGATATATACCCANTCAAAATCATCATATTGAACAATATTTTTTCCATATGNTTGATAATATTGACTAAAAATTAATGTAATAAAAATAATATTTATATATCGAGTTATATTCATTCTTAAATAATTGCTNCATTTTATCTTATAATTTAGAATAATTAATAATGATTTTATTATGATTAATTAATANGGAATAATTAATTTAAGAAATGAAACTTCCNGTATATTTTGTATCTGACAATCATTTCTTTATGGATTCTCCTCNAAATGAAAATAATCGCAGAGAATTATTATTCTCNCTATTTGAAAAAATAAAAAAAGAAAATGGAACTTTAGTTATTGGAGGTGATTTCNTAGATTTTTGGTTTGACTATGGNAAAGATCAACCACTTGGATACGAAAATATCTTTAATCAATTAAGTGAACTGTCTGAAAGTGGAGTTGAAATTCATTATGTACTTGGCAANCATGATTATTGGGATTTTGGATATTTTAATAAAAAATTTAATGCTAAAGTTCATCGAGGNAATNTTGAATTTTCTATAAATGGTAAAAAAANTATTATCACACATGGAGATGGACTNTTANCTNGAGATNTTGGATATAGATTTATGCGAAAAATAATTAGAAGTAAAGTATGCATATTCTTATTTAAAATACTTGGGGGACAAATTGGATGNNCNNTAGCAAAAAAAATATCTAACACAAGTAANAAATATAATCATAGTGAACNACATAATAAAAAATATAAAGTTCTAAAAGANAATATTAGAATTGAAATTAATAATTATATAATTAATAATTGGATTGATGACTATGATGNNGTTTTAATTGGTCATTATCATCAGACAGGAATNGATGATATTNNAAATAATAAAAAAATCATATATCTGGGAGATTGGCTAAATTATTATACAGTAACATGCTTAAAAGCTAGNGGTTGGGAGCANTTCTCATGGCAAAAAAATAAATTTAGTTGATTTCTGTCTAATAAATGCCTAAAATTGCTTGCTAATTTTTATATAATTCAATGTTTTTTTTAAAAAGTAAACACATATTAAACTATTTAGTAATTCTACTATTTGCAAGCTGTGCAATTAAGCATAGCACATATACACTAGAAGATATAGAAAAACATCGCACCCTATATACACAAAAAGGTAAGCGAAAGTCTCTTTCAACATTAGTAGATATATATTTAGATAAAAATCAACCTCATGAGACACGTTTACAAGCTCTTCGAGTAATTGCAGATGTAAATGACCCTATAGTTATTGATGCATTACAAAGTTCTATTGGCACCGCAAGTCTGATTGATTTGGAAATTATGATAGAATCAGTTGAAACACTCGTCAAATTTCATCAAGATAGTTCAGTTGATTCTCTAGTTATGGGATTAGCTAATACTGAGAAAAAAGTAATGGAAATTAGAGAATCTATTATTAATGCTATTGGCGAAAATGGAACGAATGATGAAATTTATACTCTGTTAGAACTCTACGAAGTTAGCCGAACTAATCATGCTCGAATGAATAAATTATTAACCCTTACATTAGGTGGTATGGAAGATGATAGAGTAATACCATTTTTAATGCAAATTGCTAATGATGAGGAAACAGATATTCATATACGGAATAGGGCTGTAGATATTTTAGCACGAAAAGAATCTCCGGAACTTGTAGATTTTTTCATTGAAATGCTCGGAGACCCTGTTACTCGTGACAAAGTTAATGAGTATGCCATGAATGTGCTTGGTGAATTTAATGATGAGCGAATGATATTTGCACTCTTAGAGGCTTACCAAACAGGAAAACACCAATATTATGCAATGCTCAATACTCTAATGAAGAGTCTTGGGGAATATAAAAATCCAGCTATTAAACCCGTATTTATTGAAATAGCGAAAACTGATGGGTTCCCTAGATCATTGAGGATTAAAGCAATTAGAGGCTTAGCGGAATTTAATGACCCGACATCCGTTGATGAAGTTGTAGAAATATTATCATATCCATCAAACTATATATACTATAATGAAATTGTTACCCTACTTAAAGAGTTGGGTGTTTATGAAAACTATAAACCGGAATTAAGAGCAAATGCTTTTGATGCTATGAAATTAGATATTAAATGAAAATTTTAATTGAAATAGTACTAATTTTACTTTTTTGTTTTAGCTGTTCAAGTACTAAACCTGAATCTGAAATAAGTGATACTAGTGAAGCTAAAGAAGATATTAAAGAAATTAATGAACCCAAAAATTTATTCATTGAAGATGCGGAACCATTCTACCCAATAAAAGAAACTGTTGAAGATATACAAACTCAAGTAAATGAATTGCGTTCACGAATGATAGATTATGAAGAACGAATTGCATCTTCCAATCTTAATAATAGTATTAGCAAACTAGTGCAAATTCCTCAACTTCAAAATGAAATATTAATGAATAATGGAACTTTGATTCAGGGAACTATTTTATCTGAAACAATTGAAAGCATAATTATTCAAACCCAAATTGGTCAACTGACACTTGATAAAGCTGACATAAATAATATAAAAGAAATAGCATCTATTGATGCTAATGTTGTATTTACTAATGAGCCAGAAGAAAAAATTAATGCTAATTACCATATATATAGTGGAACTGTACAAAATCAAGGATTGGAAACAGCTAGCTTTGTTCGTATTATTTTTAAATTATGGAGTAGTGAAACTGACTTGATTGCTGTTGATTCTGCATTCGTAGATGGAAATCAAATTATTTATCATTCAGGTATCAACACTGATACAGCATTAAGACCTGGAGAATTTGGAGAATATGTTGTAAATGTAAATACTCCAATCAATTCAAATGTACAATATATAACTAGAGATATTCATTGGGAGCTTTATAAATAATATGAAATTAGAAGATTTATTAATTAAAACTGTTGAGCATGAAGCAAGTGATTTACATATCACTGTAGGAACTCCACCTAGAATTAGAAAAAGTGGTTCCTTGCTTGAATTAGGTGATGAAAAATTGGCTGCTGATAAAGTTAAAGAACTCATAGAATCAAAAATGAGCAAAACACAAATTGATAACTTTAATAATGGACATGAAATTGATTATTCAATAGGAGTCCCTGGGCTTAGTCGCTTTAGAGTAAATGTATATAGCCAAAGAGGGAATATATGTGCAGCATATAGAAGACTTCCTTTAGAGCCCCCTGCGATTGATTCTCTTGGACTACCTAATTCTGTTGTTAGTTTACTTGAGAATAAAAAAGGCTTAATTTTAATTACTGGTGCTACTGGTAGTGGTAAATCAACTACAATGGCAGCATTAGTTAATAAGCTAACAAAAGAATTACCAGGTCATATTCTAACAATAGAAGACCCTATAGAATATTTATATCCACATTCTAAAGCACAAGTTAACCAAAGAGAAGTTGGTGTAGATACAAAATCATTTGCTTCTGGTTTAAAAAGTGCCCTTAGACAAGACCCTGATGTTGTTGTAGTTGGAGAACTTCGAGATCCTGAATCAATGGCTGCTGCTATGTCAGTTGCAGAAACAGGTCATCTTGTTTTTGGAACAATGCATACAAATACTGCATCTGGAGCAATTACTAGGTTGGTAGATGCTTTCCCTCCTGACAAACAAGATGTAATACGAATGAATTTATCTATGTCATTGCTTGCTGTAGTTGCACAACAACTAATACCTACTAATGATGGGAAAAGAGCTTTAGCATGTGAAATATTAATTGCCAACTCTGCAATAAAAGCATTAATCAGAGAAAATAATGTTCATCAAATAAATAGCTATATCAAAAGCGGATCAAATGAAGGAATGATATTAATGGATGATTCTCTTAAAAAATTATTTAATGATGGAATAATATCTCAGGATAATATGATTGAATATGCTATTGATGCCAAATCCATGACACAATCATCAGGCTCTGTACCAAAACAACCTAATATCTAAATGATAAAAAAAATTGTTGGAATAGGATTATCTTCTTTAATCATCTTATTACTTAATAATACAGCAGTATTATCTGTTCCATTAGGAAAGCTGCTTAATCCATTTAATGGATATGCTGCATTAATAAAATCTGATGAATTACCTATGGGGAATATGATTTTTCAAGGTTTAATTGATACTGTAAATGTAAAGTGGGATGAACTGAGAATACCGCATATCCAAGCAAAAAATGAATTGGATTTGTATTTTATGCAAGGCTATGTGATGGCTTTTGAAAGATTGTGGCAGATGGAATTTCAAACACATGCTGCTGCAGGAAGAATCAGTGAAATTATTGGTCCTGATGCTTTGGACTATGATCGATTCCAAAGACGAATAGGAATGGTCTACGGAGCACAAAAAACACTTGATGCCGTTCAAAAAAATCAAAAAACATACCAATTATTACAAGCTTTTACTAATGGAATAAATCTTTATATCTCATCTTTAAGTAAAGATGAATATCCTTTAGAGTATAAACTATTAGACTATCAGCCAGAGCTATGGACTCCATTAAAAACTAGCTTGTTATTAAAAAGTATGGCATGGATGCTTACGAATAGAGTTACTGATTTAGAATATACAAAAATATTAAATGATTATGGAATAGAAACAATAAATGAACTATTTCCAATTGCTAGATATAACAATCAACCTATAATACCGTATGATAAGAATTTTGATTTTATACCATTAAAACAAAAAAGTCCTGAAAAAATATATAAGTCTACAAATTATAAAATCAATACATCTGTTAATGCTAATAGCTCATTAGGAAGTAATAATTGGGCAATAAATGGCAATAGAACACTAAACAAATATCCAATATTAGCTAATGACCCACATTTAAATCTTTCATTGCCATCTATATGGTATATCATGCATTTGCAATGTCCTACTATTAATGTAATGGGAGTAACAATTCCGGGTGCACCAGGAATTATTATTGGGTTTAATGATAATATATCTTGGGGTGTTACCAATGGATATGATGATTCAATGGATTGGTTTGATATTCAATTTTACAACTCAGAAAAAGAAAATTATAAATATGATAATCAATGGCTTAAAACTAATTATATCGTTGAAAACATATATATAAAAGGTTCTCAAGTATTTAATGATACTATTATTTATACTCATCATGGTCCCGTCGTTTGGGATAACAAATATCAAACTGCTGATTTAAAAACTATGAAAGAAAATGTTGGATTAGCACTGCATTGGACAGCTCATGATGAATCAAATGAATTATTAACTTTTTATTTATTAAACAAGGCCTCTAATTATGATGAGTTTAAGGAATCCTTGACACATTATGCTTGTCCTGGACAAAATTTTATATATTCTGATATTAATAATAATATTGCTTTATTCCACTCAGGTAAAAGTCCAATAAAGTGGGAACGACAAGGAATGTTCATATCAGATGGAACAAATAAAATTTATGATTGGAATAATTATATCCCATTTAATCATAGACCAAATGTACTGAACCCTAGAAAGGGATATTTAAGCTCTGCAAATCAAAACCCTACAAATAAAAATTATCCATATTATTTATCTGAGTACTTTGCCCCATCATATCGTGCATCTCAGATTAATATTCGATTAGATACTTTATATAAAGCAACTGTTGATGATATGATAGATATACAATTAGACAACACTTCTTTAATAGCAAAAAATATTCTTCCTAAACTATTAGAATTAGTAGTAATAACAGAAGATAGTGTAAATGGGATGAAATGGTTAGAAATATTAAAGCAATGGGATTATCAGTATGATAATATGTCACTTGCATCTACATTTTTTGAAAATTGGAGAATGGAAATTGAAAAAAATACATGGCTAGATGATTTTGGGAATGAGCTTGATAAATATATTTGGCCTGGAATTGATAAATTAGAGGAATTAATTTTAAATAATCCAAATTCAAAATGGTTTGATAATAAAAATACTGATAACATTGAAAATTTAATAGATATATGCAATCTGTCTTACAATAATGTTGTTAATAAATTATCTCAGAATATAGATGATAAATATTCAAACTTGGAATGGGGCAATTATCGGGGTACTGATATTGTTCATCTGGCTAAAATAGAAGAATTTAGTAAATTAAATTTAAATACTAGCGGAGCAGAAGATATTATTAATGCTACTAGAAAAAATGAAGGGCCTTCTTGGAGGTATGTAATTGAAATGGATAAGCCTTATAAAATAAAAGGAATTTATCCTGGAGGTCAGTCTGGATATCCTGGCAGTATATATTATGATAATTTTGTCCAAGATTGGGTTGATGGAAAATATTATGATTTAATTTTCCCAAATAATAATAATGAATTTAAAGGTGTTGAATTGCAATGTATTCCTTCCAATTAACAAATAACATATTGGCAATCATATCAATAATTATAATAGGTTATTTTTTGCCTTGGTGGACTTTTAGTATTTTCACTTGTATTATAGGATATATTTCAAAAACTGAAAAATCAGCTATTATCAATGGCTTTATTGTGGGATTTATACCTTGGTTCATTTTATTATTATATGCATACTATAATGATGGAATGTTACTATTTACTAAGATGAGTTCATTATTAAGTATGGAAATACCAATGATATTAATAATATTAAGTTCTACATTGTCAGGAATAATTGGCACTATTACTGCATGGACTGGATGGCAATTTAATAAAAGAGGATAACATGATTGACACTATTAAAAATAAAATTAAATCTGAAATTAATGTACTTAAAATTGAAATTATCGATGAGTCTCATGCTCATGCCAATCACTCTGGAAACACTGGTGGGGGACATTATAAAGCATTAATTATATCAAATGATTTCAATAATAAAAGTTTAGTTGAGAGACATCAAATGGTTTATAAGGCTTTGGGGAAATTAATGACTAATGAAATTCATGCATTCTCAATGAAAACTATGACAGAGAGTGAGTTTAAAACTAACGAGTAGATACTTTTAATCTATTCTTTGCTCTTTCTAAAGCTGATTTTGCTCGCACCTGATTCATCGTACTATCTAATAATCGTTCTTTTGCTCTCTCTAATGATTTATTAGATCTTTCTACATCAATTTCATCTTTAGATTCAATAGATTCTACTAACAAGGAAACTTTATCACTAGCAACCTGTGCAAAACCACCACTTATTGCAAAATAATTTTCATTATTATTAAATAAAACTTTTACTTCACCAATATCTAAATTAATTATTGATGCAACATGGCCAGACATAACTCCAAATAAACCTTCTAATGAAGGAGCTCTTAAATATTGAACATCTTCAAAATTTAAAGTTTTAGTCGGGGTCACTATTTCTAATGTAAAATGTTTATCCATAACTATTTTTTAGCTTTTTCTACAGCTTCATCTATTGTTCCTACATATGCAAATGCATTTTCAGGATACTCATCCATATCACCATCTAATATTGCTTTAAACCCTGCTACTGAATCTTCTAACGATACATACCTACCTTCAAATCCAGTAAATTGTGTAGCCACAAAAAATGGTTGTGACATGAATTTTTGAATTTTACGTGCTCTTGCTACAACTAATTTATCATCATCTGATAATTCGTCCATACCAAGGATAGCAATAATATCTTGAAGCTCTTTATATGATTGTAAGACATTCTGTACTCGCCGTGCTACATCATAATGATCTTGCCCAATAACTCTAGGGTCCATAATTCTTGATGTAGATGCTAAAGGATCAACCGCTGGATATATACCTAACTCTGCAATCTTCCTCTCTAACACAGATGTTGCATCTAAGTGAGCAAATGCTGTAGCGGGAGCAGGATCAGTCAAATCATCCGCTGGGACATAAACAGCTTGTACCGATGTAATAGAACCTTTCTTAGTAGATGTGATTCGTTCTTGTAAATCACCCATTTCAGTAGATAATGTTGGTTGATAACCAACCGCTGAAGGCATTCTACCAAGTAATGCTGAAACTTCGGAACCTGCTTGTGTAAATCTAAAAATATTATCTACGAACAATAATACATCTTTACCTTCATCATCCCTAAAATATTCTGCCATAGTTAGTCCTGATAAAGCCACTCTTAATCTTGCTCCTGGCGGCTCATTCATTTGACCAAACACCATTGTTGTTTTATCAATAACACCTGACTCCGTCATTTCGCGATATAAATCATTACCTTCACGTGTTCTTTCTCCAACTCCTGCAAATACTGAATATCCACCATGCTCAGTCGCAATATTTCTAATTAATTCTTGAATTAATACTGTTTTACCAACACCAGCACCACCAAATAATCCAGTTTTACCACCTTTTGTATATGGCTCCATCATATCAACCACTTTAATTCCGGTAACTAAGACTTCTTTAGATGTTGATAAATCTTCATGTTTTGGAGCAGCCCTATGAATTGGAGATCTTTTACTTGTTTTACATTCTCCAGCATTATCGATTGTATTACCTAGCACATCAAATAAACGACCTAATGTCTCTTCCCCAACTGGAACAGAAATAGGTGTTCCTAAATCTTTAACACCTGTACCTCTTACCAATCCATCAGTTGAGTCCATAGCAATAGTCCTAACAGTACCCTCTCCAAGGTGCTGTGCAACCTCAAGAACAAGTTTTTCATTATTATCTCGATCGATTTCAAGTGCATTCATAATATTGGGAAGCTTCCCATCTTCAAATGACACATCTACAACCGCTCCCATAACTTGAGTTACTTTTCCCATATCTGACATAAATACATCCTCTCCTAATTTAAAGCCTCAGCACCACTAACAATTTCTAACATTTCAGTAGTAATTGCTGTTTGCCTAGCTTTATTAAATTGTAATGTTAAATCTTTAATCATATCATCTGCATTAGATGTAGCATTCTCCATCGCGAGCATTCTTGCAGCCTGCTCAGAGGCATTTGATTCCAATAAATATTGCCATATTATTATATTTAGATATCTAGGAATCATCTTCTCTATCACAACCTGTTTACTTGGCTCATATATCATATCTGAAAGTTGATTTTCTTCATCTATTGATTCTGTTGAGGTTGTAATAGGTAAAAATATTTCATCACACACTTCTTGTTTTGCAACATTAATAAATTTATTGTAGATAACTTGAACTCTATCAACTTCTTTATTCATATATCTTGAAATAATATCCTGAGCTACATTTAAACCAGTATCAAAACTAAGTGTATTCCAAAAGTCGATATAATCAAGTACAATATTATATCCTCTAGATTTAAAATATGTTGCTGATTTTTTACCAATACATATCAATTGAGCATTTTCTTTACCAAATTCATCAATAGCTTTATGAGCGACTTTTAATACATTAGTATTAAATGCACCAGCCATACCTCTATCGGAAGTAATGATAACAAATAATACTTTATCTATATTATCTCTGACTTTAACTTCAGGCAATTCATGATTCTGTTCATCTAGTAAAAAAGTTGCTACTAAATCTGATATTTTTTCTGAATAAGGCCGAGCTTTTTCCATATTATCTTGAGCTCTTCTCATCTTTGCCGCAGCAACCATTTTCATAGCTTTAGTAACCTGCTTGATACTTTTAACTGACTTTATTCTTTCTCTTATGTCCTTTAAATTGGCCATTGTTTAATTAGAAAATCCTTTCTTAAAGTCATTAATTGCTGATAATAAAGTTTTCTCTAAATCCTCAGAAATTTTACCTTCTTTAGTAATTTCATCCAATAAATTAGAATGCTGATTTTCTAATGATTCAAGTAAGCCTGCTTCAAAAGATTTAACCTTATCTTTATCAATATCATCTAAAAGTCCATTAGCTGCAGCAAAAATAATTGCAACTTGCTTACTAACATCCATTGGAACATATTGATCTTGTTTCAGAATTTCAACCATTCGTTCACCTCTAGTAAGCTGAGCTAATGTATCCTTATCTAAATCAGAACCAAATTTTGCAAATGCTTCTAATTCCCTAAATTGAGCTAAATCTAATCTTAGAGTACCTGCAACACTTTTCATGGCTTTTATTTGAGCTGCACCCCCAACACGAGACACAGATAAACCCACATCAATTGCAGGTCTCACACCTGAGTTAAATAAATTATTTTCCAAGAATATTTGTCCATCTGTGATAGATATTACATTTGTTGGAATATATGCTGATACATCTCCCTCTTGAGTCTCAATAATAGGTAGTGCTGTCAATGAACCTCCACCTAAATCATCAGATAATTTTGAAGCTCTCTCCAATAATCTACTATGTAAATAGAACACATCTCCTGGGAAGGCTTCCCTCCCTGGTGGTCTTCTTAGAATTAATGACATTTGTCTGTATGAAGTTGCTTGCTTTGATAAATCATCATAAATAATTAATGCATGCTTTCCATTATCCCTAAAAAATTCTCCCATAGCACAACCTGAATATGGAGCAAGGAATTGTAATGGGGCTGCCTCTGATGCATTAGCTGCAACTACTGTGGTATAATCCATAGCACCATTTGCCTCTAACTCTGCAACTATATTTGCAACAGTAGATGCTTTTTGTCCTACCGCAACATAAATGCAGTAAACGGGAGAATCTGTAGAATGGGATAGCTTTTGATTAATAATTGCATCAACTGCAACAGCCGTTTTCCCTGTTTGTCTATCACCAATAATAAGCTCCCTTTGACCTCTACCAATAGGGACCATACTATCAATCGCCTTAATTCCTGTTTGAAGAGGCTCAGTAACAGGCTGTCTTTGCATTACACCTAAGGCTTTTCTTTCAACAGGTAAAGAATTTTTAGCATTAATAGAACCTTTCCCATCAATTGGTTGTCCCAGAGGATTAACCACCCTGCCTAATAATTCATCACCAACAGGAACCTCAACAACTTTTCCGGTTCTTTTTGCTAAATCACCTTCATTTACTAAACTACTATCACCAAACAATACCAAACCAACATTATCTTCTTCAAGATTCAAGGCCATAGCATAGACATCATTAGGCAATTCAACAAGTTCTGAACTCATTACATTTTCTAAACCATTAACACGTGCTACACCATCACCAACCATTGTGATTTCACCAACTTCAGAAACATCAATATTAACATCTAAATCTTTTAGTTGTTTTTTAAGTAAAGATGCTATCTCATCCGTTTTAATTTCCATTTTTTACTCCATATTCGCATGATTATTTTTAAGATTATTTTTTAATTTCATTAATTTCTTTGAAAGAGAATTATCAATAATTGTATTTCCTATTCTTAACTTAATTCCTCCAATAATACTATCATCAATATTATTTTTAATATTGATTTGTTTATTGAGTTTTAATGATAAATCTTCTTTTACAGAATTTAATTCATCTAATGATAGAGCTGCTTTTGATGTGATCAAGACATCTAACTCTTTAGAACTCAGATTCATCAACTGATTATATTTATTCATAATATCAGTAAATAATTGTATCTGATCATTATCAATAAGAATGATTAATAATTCAGTCACTAATGGATTAATATGCTCATTCAATATATTAGATAAAATATTTTTTTTATTTGATGTTGATGTACTTTTAGTTAAAAGTACATGATTAAATTCTGGAACTGTTTTACCTATCTTAACAACAGAAATCAAACTTTGCTTAACATCTATTAATGAATTATTTTCTAATGATGTATTGAATAATGCTTTCGCATACTTATTTACATGAGTATTATGCGCCATTAAGACTCACCTATATTGTTCATAGCCTCTTCAACTAATCTTCTATTTTCTTCAGAATCAATATTTTTCTCTATGACCTTAGATGCAATATCAATAGATAAGTCTATTGCAATATCACGAATATCATTAATTGCATTTTCTTTTTCCGTATTAATTTGCTCCTTAGCATTAGCCAATAATGACTCTGCTTTTTCTTCAGCTGTCTTTTCTATATCAGCTTTAACTTTCTCAGCTGCAGCCTTACTGTCTGATATAATTTTCTGAGCTTTTACTTGAGCATCTTTCATAGATTGCTCATAATCACTAGAAACCTTCTCAGCCTCTTCCTTAGCTTTTTCTGCAGCACTCAAGGCATTTTTTATTTCTTCTTCACGGCTCTCAAGAGCAGAAAGAATAGGACCCCATGCTACTTTTTTTAGCACCACTAGTAATAACAAGAATGTTATTACGGACCAAAATAATAATCCGCCATGCACCTCAACCATATTATGCTCCTAACTTCTATATTTAATATGCTTTAACTATCCTATTTTACCTTGCAACAAAAAGCATGTTACTGCACAGAATAATGCTACACCTTCAATCAAAGCTGACATAATTAAAGCCGTTGTTCTAATATCACCTGCTGCTTCTGGCTGTCTACCTGTCGCTTCAGCTGCTGCTGAAGTGATTTTACCAATACCATTTGCAGCTCCTATTGTTACTAATCCAGCACCTAAACCAGCTGCCATTGCTATTAATCCACCATCCATTTTCGATCTCCTTTTATTTTATTTTATTTTAATGATGTTCATGTTCCACTACAGCCATTCCAATAAAAATTGATGACAGTAATGAGAAAATATATCCTTGTAAAAATGCTACAAATATTTCAAGCATATTTATAGCAATTGCCATTGGAACTGATCCAAAAGCAACTCCTACCGATTTCATATTAATAATAATTCCTAAAAATGCTGCTATAATAATATGCCCTGCATTCATATTGGCTAAAAGCCTAACAGATAGAGCAAATGGTTTTGTTAATAAACCAATTAGCTCTACAGGAATCATTATTGGTAATAGCCAAAGAGGCACACCTGGAGTAGCAAAAATATGCTTCCAAAAATCTTTGTTTCCAAAAATGATATATGTGAAAAAGGTAATGAGTGCCATCCCAACAGTAAAACTAAATGAAGCTGTTGCAGTAGCGCTCCCAGGTATTAACCCCAATAAATTCAGTGTAACTATAAAAAAGAAAAATGTTAAAATTAAAGGCAAAAACTTACGGCCTTGTTTTTCACCCATATTAGGGTATACGACCTCATCTCTAATGAATAGCACAAAGACCTCTAATAAATTACCTAAACCTGATTGTACTTTTTTATTTTTTTTATAACCAAATACAAATAGAACAATCAGTATTAATGATGCTATAAACATCATAATAAGCTGTTTAGTTATTATTAATTGCTGGGAGTTCTCTGATAATCCAAGCGATTCACTTGGATTCCACCTCCAATTAAATATACTGCCTATAATAGGAATATTTAAAAATTGGTTCCAATCAGAATCTAATTTAACTTTTTTAGTGAAAAAATATCCATCTCCACATGGAGCTGGAACATCAGGGTTTTTAGATGATCCGTGCCATACTACTTTCTTTTTTGGATACTTACTTTTATACTTCTTTTTAATTTCATAACATTCTTGTTTAGTTAAAATACCATAATTGGAATCATTATAATCTAATGGATTAAAAATCTCAAAGGTCCTATCGTCTTGTATGTGATCCATAATATATTCTCCATCGATACTTTCAGATGAGGCTCCTGAGAACAACAATGAGGACAACAAAATTATTATAACATTAAACTTCAATTGTTTTTCCTTCTAAATTTTTAATCCAAAACGAAATTTCTGTCCATTGATGAATAACATAAAAAAACATCAAGGATAATACAAAAGGTATAGATTCTAAATAACTACTGTTAATCATAAATATCGTAAATCCAAAAATAAAAACCATCCTAGCTAGCATACCACCATATACTGTTTTATAAAAATCTGAATTCTTCTTATCAAATGAATCAATAACTAAATAGTAGCCTACCATTACATTTACCGTACTTAGTAAAAAAGCACACAAAATTTCGTTAATATAATCAGTCCCCCAAGACAAAACAGGGAACAATAATATTAAAAATATAATTGCTGTTTGAAATAAAATGAATTTAGAAAATTTTATCATTATTTCACTTGTTTAATCAAATTATAAATACCTGCAAACATTCCAAAAAATAATCCTACTAATTGACCCCATGGACTATCTAATAATACCATGGAATTCTCTAACTTTTCACCCAACCACCAACAAACAATAATAGTAACAGCCATTTGGATACCAATCCCAGAGTATTGCAACCAACTCTCCGACTGCCTCTTATCAGGCATTTAATTTTTGCTTATTAACTGATGATGATTTGTCTTGCATATTACATAAGCCATCAAATTTCGCACCCTCTTCTATTGTTAAGGTGCTACTCACTAAATTACCTTTTAATTGAGAGAACTTTGCTAAAACCACTTTTTCTCGCACCACTAAGTCACCTTCAACTTTACCATTTATATATGCTGAATTAGATTGGACATTCCCATTTATAATTGAACCCTTTGAAGTATGAACTTTTCCCTGACATTCTACATTTCCTAACACTGTTCCGTATATCAGTATGTCTCCCTTTATCTTCAAATCACCATTCACTTCAATCTCAGGTCCTAAAATTGAACTCATATTATTGTTTTTATCTGATTGAAACATCTTTTTCCTTATAATCAGCAACTAAACTTCTAGGATCTATCACTTGATTATCCTTCCAAATTTCGAAATGCAAATATGAACCTTCATTATCAGATAAACCTGTAGTGCCAATAACTTGATCTTTAAATACCAAATCTCTAGCATTAACTAATACCTGATCTAAATTTTTATAAACTGTAAAAAAATTGTTTTGGTGATGAATGATAATTGTAGATTCTAATTCATTATTATTTGCTACTACCACCAAACCATCTAAGGGGACTTTAATTTGATCTTTAATTTTAGATGCAACATTAATACCAGCATGAATAATTTCATTATCTCTTTTCAACACTCCCTTAGTAACATAGCCATCGATTGGTGCTGATGATGGATAAATCATATCATTCGCTATTATATAATTAATAATAATTTCTTCCATATCTTCAGAATCAATCGTTGTTGTTTTTGAGCCTGATTCAATTAATAAATTAGAAGTTATATATTTATATTTACGTAGCTGATCCAATTCATATGTAATAGCATCAAATCCAGCAATCCTAGTAAAACCAACATATGCAAGTATTATCATAGCTGAGAACAACACCCCAACTGACATAAATGCAATTTTAGAAAAACGAAAGGACTTTCCTAATCCATCTTTTTCTGAAGTAAAAAATATATTGTAATATTTGTTTTTCA
The DNA here is from genome assembly GCA_002701525.1 of Fidelibacterota bacterium. Classification (GTDB taxonomy): domain Bacteria; phylum Fidelibacterota; class Marinisomatia; order SCGC-AAA003-L08; family D37C17; genus SCGC-AAA003-L08. The sequence continues at coordinate 19,943 of NZVQ01000020.1, forward strand.
TATAAAATTGAATTAACAAATTTAGGCACTAATTCAAATTTGTTGCAAAGATTTTTATTTGATTTTTTTGATTGTTTTAATTAAATCAACAACCCTCTCTCTATCTTCTGCTGATTTAAAAAAAATTTTAATGTGGCCTGAATTATTTTTTTTACTTGAGACTTCAGTTTTAGCACTAAGAAAATTAGATAATATTTTTTCATCTTCAACAATAGTGCTGTTTTTAGTTTTCGTATTAGCACTAGATTGACTACCACCATTTATTTTTTTTACCAACTGTTCAGTTTTCCTGACTGATAAATTTTCTTTTAAAATACGATTAAATAGCGTCTGAATTTTAATAGAGTCTTTTAAACCAAGAATAGTTCTAGCATGACCACGTGAAAAAGGAAATTTAGAATTACTAGAGTTTTCAATTAATACTTTTTTAATATTCTCTGGCAAGCTTACAAGATCTATGGTTCTAGTCACCTCTACTCTGCTTTTGCCTACTTTTTGAGCAATTTGATCATGTGTCAAACCATATTTATCTTTTAAAACGCTATAAGCTTCAGCTTCTTCAATCACATTTAAATCACTTCTTTGAATATTTTCAACCAATGCTAATTCTAATTTTTCANCATCTGAGTCCACCTTAATAATATATGCAGGAACTGTTTTTAAATTTAATATTTTAGCAGCTCTAAACCTTCGCTCTCCAGCTATTAATTCAAACAAGCCTTTATCAATTTCTTTAATTGTAATTGGCTGCAAGATTCCCTTTTCTCGAATCGATTCGACAAGCTCATTTAATGATTTATCATCAAAATGTTTTCTTGGCTGATTTATATTAGTTTGAATTTTTTTAATATCAATAAAGCCATCTAAATATTCGTCTTTATTTAAATCTCTACTTCTTATTAATGCTTCAATTCCTTTACCTAATCTATTATTCATTTTTCTCCAAAATTTCTGATGCTAAATCCATGTAATTCTGTGCTCCTACAGATGAAGCATCATATAATAAAATTGGCTTACCATAACTTGGAGCTTCTCCTAGTCGAACATTCCTTTTAATTAAAGTTTTATATACTTTATCATCAAAATATTCACTTACCTCTTTCAATACCTGCTTAGACAAATTCAATCGATTATCATACATAGTAATTAAAATCCCTTCAATAAATAAATCTTTATTTAAATGTTTTTGAACCAANCTAATTGTATTTAATAATTGCGATAAACCTTCCAAGGCATAATATTCACATTGAACAGGTATAATTACAGCATTAGATGCTGATAAAACATTAATAGTCAATANACCTAAAGAAGGAGCACTATCTATAATTATATATTTATATTTACCATTTAGCTGACTGATTACATTCTTCAACCTATCTTCGCGCTTCATTTGTGGCACCAATTCAATTTCTGCTCCCACTAATGAATATGTTGATGGAATAACATCCAAATACTGTAAGTTAGTTTTGTGTATACACTCTTCTGCCTTCGCATCATCAAGAATTGCATCATAAATTGTTTTAGAATTGTTATTAATTTCGACACCCAACCCAGATGTTGCATTGGCTTGGGGGTCCATATCTATAAGTAATGTTGGGGTCTCAGTAATTGATAAGTAGGAAGCTACATTAACTGCTGTAGTCGTCTTACCAACTCCACCTTTTTGATTTGCAATTGCAATTGTTTTTGAGTTAAATAATTTCATATTGAACAGAAAAGAAATTTAATGTATTAATTAAAGAATTCCTAAAAATAATGAAACATTGTTTTTGATTAACAAGTCTGATGATGTTAAATTTAAAAACAAATTTTTTCTAAAAATAAATAAATCAATATAAGATATAAAATAATTGCAAGATTTACGCATTAGATTTACAATCATTATCATAGTAATACTAGCAGCATGCTATTTGCTATGGCCTACCTATAAATTTTATTCATTATCTAATGAACAAAAATCCTCATATCAACAAGAGGAANTTGATGAATTAAAAGATAATGCAATCAAATTAGGTCTTGATTTACANGGGGGNATGTATATTGTTCTAGAGGCTGATGTTCCAACTCTAATGATTAAATCTGCAAATAAGATGTCTCCAGAATTAAAATCTATGATCAATAGTGCAGCAACTAGCAATAGTATGGACTTCTTTGTAGAATTTAANAGATTAGTTAATAGCTCAGATATTCGATTAGTGCGCTATTATACAGACCTAACTGCATTTCGTGACAATGAAGCTATTATTAATGAATTAATAACTCAACGAGACAATGCAATAAGCAGTGTTGTGGAAATAATTAGAAATCGAATTGATGAATTTGGAGTNTCTGAACCTACCATCCAAAAATATGGTAAAAATAGAATTATAGTNGANCTCGCAGGTGTAACGGATGCAGATAGGGCTCGAAGTCTAATTCAAAAAACAGCATCTATGGAATTTCTATTAGTTATCAATGATAGGCTCCCNGAAATATTAGAACAAATAGATAATTCATTAATTAAGTCTAATTATGAAATCCCTTCATTATCAAATAATGATATCAATATTACAAGTACAAATAATGTGGATGATATATTTTCGAATACTAATGATGATGAATTGAANTTTGCTAATTATCAGACTCCTAAAGACATCTTGCAAGANCANCCTTTCTCTGGTTATATACAAATGTATGGCTATTCATTAGGAGTGGCCGTTAATGAAGTTAGTATTGTAAGAGATATATTAAATAGAGAAGATATCAAGAAACTAACTTCGCGAGACGGAAAATTTATTTGGGGAAACAGAATTGAAAAAGCTCAATCTCAAAACAATATTCCATTTGATTATATCCCCATATACTATGTCAAATCAAAACCAGTAATATCTGGGGGAATGATTAAAAACCCAACTGCTACGATAGGCTCTGCGGGTTCAAGCAACTCAGGACAATGGGTTGTAAATTTGGATATGAATTCTGATGGCACTAGAAAATGGAGTCGTTTTACAGGTGCAAATAAAAATAAACAGGTTGCTATTAGTTTAGATAATAAAGTATATATGGCACCTGTGATTAGAGATAAAATACCATCGGGCAGTACTCAAATTAGTGGATTCGCNGATGCCAATGAAGCAAAAGATATAGCGAATGTCCTACAAGCAGGAGAACTGCCTACTCCAGTCAATATAATTCAAGAAAGAACTATTGGNCCTTCATTAGGAAGAGACTCTATTCAGCTAGGTAGACGAGCTATGGTTTTAGGTATGGTTTTAGTAATGTTTTTTATGATTATATATTATAGAGGCTCTGGATTATTGGCTGCGTTTGCAATGTTTTTAAATTTACTTATTGTGATGGCTGTGCTCGTTATGCTTGGTGCATCTTTAACTCTGCCTGGGATTGCAGGCTTAATCCTAACAATCGGNATGGCTGTTGATGCAAATGTAATTGTATTTGAAAGAATTAGGGAAGAATTAAACTTAGGTAAAACACCTATGTCTGCAATTCGGTCTGGATATGATAGAGCATTTATAACTATTTTAGATGCAAATTTTACAACATTGATTGCTGCATTTGTATTAGCATGGATTGGNTCTGGTCCNATACGCGGTTTTGCAATAACTCTAAGTATTGGAATTCTATGCTCAATGTTTACAGCCGTATTTGTCACAAAAACAATTTTTACATTTATTAGNGGAATGAATGCAATTAAGAAAGTTAGTATTTAAATGCAGTTTCTAAAAAATACTAACATTAACTTNGCATCTAAAACATTTATAACAACAATATGTTCTACTATTATCATATTAATTGGGATTATTTCATTAATATATAATGGAGGGCCTGCATTATCAATTGACTTTACTGGTGGTAATATTGCTCAATTAAAGTTGGAAAAGGCATTAGANATTTCAAATATCAGAGNCTCNCTCATCAATACAGGACTAGATGGTGCTGAAATAATTGAATTTGGNTCACCTAAAGAAATTTTAATTAAAACCCAATATGAAGGCACNGGTAAGGAATTAATCAATTTATTGCAAAAAGGTATAGATGTTCCATTCACAATTGAACGCTTTGANAAAATAGGACCTAAAATTGGTGATGAATTAAGANCTGATGCTATTAATGCTATAATTGCAGCACTATTATTGATTAGCATTTATATATCATTTCGATTTGACAGATTTTATGCATATGGTAGNTTAGCAGCCTTAACTCATGATATCTTAATCACCTTGGGTATCTTCTCAATCCTGAATATAGATATTGACTTAACTATAATTGCGGCTTTCTTAACAATTGTGGGNTATTCTTTAAATGATACTATTGTTGTGTTTGATAGAATACGTGAAACTCAAATCAAATTCCCTAAAAAAGATTTTAATTGGATAGTAAATACATCATTAAATTCTTCTTTAAGCAGAACTATTATCACATCACTGACAACNCTATTGGTGGTTGTTATTTTATTTATATCTGGAGGAGCAGTAATCAAAAATTTTGCATTTGCACTTATAGTAGGNGTGCTAGTTGGTACATACTCGTCCATTTTCATTGCCAGTCCTGTAATGAAATATTTTGAAATAAAAAATGATGTCAAACAAAAAGAAGAACTAACAGAATAGGAANTTGATATGTCTATTAAAGCAATTATCGGTGGTCAATGGGGAGATGAAGGGAAAGGTAAAATTGTTGATTTATTAAGTAGAGACTCTCATATTGTAGCTCGTTATCAAGGGGGGGCCAATGCAGGCCATACAGTATATTACAACGATAAAAAATTAGTACTGCATCAAATTCCCTCTGGTATATTGCGAGAAAATTGCAAATGCATACTAGGTAATGGCATGGTTGTTGATCCTATCGATTTAGTAGAAGAAATTAATATGGTCAAANACCATGGAGTATCTATAGAAAATAAAATCTTTATAGCCTTAAATACTCATATTGTAACACCTACAACTAAATACATAGATTGCTACAATGAAGAGAAAAATAATCAAAAAATTGGAACTACAGGTCGAGGAATAGGGCCTACTTACGTTGATAAATATAATCGCATTGGGATTAGAGCCTTAGACTTATTAAATATTGAGTCATTAATTCAAAAATTAGATGATGCTCTCAAAAAGGCTCAAACAACATATAATTTAGATGAGTCCAAGATATTAGACCTCAAAGAAAAAAATTTGGAATTTATAAGCTGTTCTAAATTAATATCTCAATATGTATCTGATACTTTTACCATATTNCATAATCAAGTTAATGCAAATGACAATATATTAATTGAAGGAGCTCAAGGCACATTGCTTGATGTGGATCATGGAACCTATCCTTATGTTACATCNTCNAATGCCTCATCTAGTGGAATTGCAACGGGACTAGGATTACCTATGACTAAAATCAATAATATTATAGGTATATTTAAAGCTTATACGACTCGTGTTGGCGAAGGCCCNTTCCCAACAGAGTTATTTGATAATGATGGAAAACAGCTTCAAGATATCGGAAAAGAATATGGTGCGACAACTGGTAGACCTAGACGATGTGGTTGGTTTGATGGTGTTGCTGCTAAATACAGTTGTATGGTCAATGGACTAACTGACATTGCTCTTACAAAATTAGATATATTAGACCACTTTAATACTATAAAAATTTGTACAGGTTATGAAATTGACAATAAAACCACCAACTGCTTTTCAGAGGTATTGTACAACCTTGATAAGGTAAAACCTATATATACAGAATTTGATGGATGGAAAAGTACTACTACTGGAATAGAAAATTTTAATGATTTACCTGATAATGCAAAAAAATATATAGATTATATTGTTAATTTTACAAAAACTCCAATTAATATTATTTCTGTAGGACCCGGAAGAAATCAAATCATTAAACTATAATTAATAAAACTTTTCAAATTATTATTGTATTCTTTGTATTTTAAGCTTCAATTTTTATATGCAAAGTAAGTGAAAAACATGAAAACAATTGTTGCTAAATTATTTATTTTAATTTCTTTGGGATTGCTAATGTCTAATCCCTACAAGCCTCTTGATATTGATTTTTTAAAAGATAAAACACAAAAGAAAGAACCATCAAAAAAAACACCTGAAACATCTCCTCCTAAAAAACAAAACCCAAATGCATTTGAGAGTATTATAAAGGGAGCTCATAAAGTTGAAGGCCTATTTACATTCTATATTCATAATGATAGAAATCAAGTTTTTATGGAATTAACACCTGAACAATTTAATGAGCTATACATGGTTAATATCACTCGTGAAACGGGAGATGGTGCTATGAGACATGGTGTGTCAATGCAAGGAGAATTCCCATTTTATTTTAAAAAAATTGGTAATGTTATTCAGTTTATAGAAAAAAATGTAAAATTCAGGTCTGAAGATAATCCTGAAACAGCTAAAGCATTAAAAAATCAAATACCAGATTCTATCATTAGATCTGTTAAAGTGGTAGGAGAACCTGATGAAAATGGTTCAATCCTTATTGATGCCAATAAACTATTTATTTTTGATATAGCTGGTATGTCTGGACAACGAATTCAATTTGATAAGACAAATAGCTTTTTTAAAAAAATTAAATCTTTTGATTTAAATTCAGAACTTCAAGTAGATTTGAATTACCGAACAAAGGGAGTGTATGTTTATACTCTAGCTGATTCTAGGAATATAACTTATACATATCATTATAGCTTAAGTGCATTACCAGAAAGNAATTATTCCCCTCGAATTGCTGATGATAGAGTTGGACACTTCTTGACTTTATATCAAGATTATAATGACATTTTAACTGAATCGCCTTATGTACGATATATTAANCGATGGGATTTACAAAAAAAATATCCTGGNAAAACACTTTCTGAACCAATAAAACCTATTGTCTTTTGGCTCGAAAATACTATTCCAAAAAAATTTAGAGCNCCAATAACTGAAGGTGTTTTAGCATGGAATGAAGCTTTTGAAGCAATTGGTTTTAAAAATGCAATTGTGGTTAAGCAAATGCCAGATGATGCAGATTGGGATCCTGCTGATATTAGATATAGCACAATCCGTTGGCTTATTCAGCCAGGTGTAGGAATTGGNGTTGGCCCATCTAGGGCAAATCCGTTTACTGGTGAAATTTATGATGCNGACATCCGTATTGGTGGAGATTACTTTAGATTTTATTTTAATGAATTTGAAGAATTTATTGACCCTATTATTAATATGGACTTCCCTGACTATATTGAGTCATTGAATAATAAAGAATATAATATTAATAATCACAATTGTGAATATGCACAAAATATGATTAATGATATGGCATTTGCTTGGTATTCTAATTTTGAATTACTTAATATCCCACATTCTAATAAAGAAGAATTGATGGAAAAATTCATTCATGATGGTATTGTTGATTTATTAATTCATGAGGTTGGTCATACGCTAGGCTTAAGACATAATTTTAAAGCTAGTTCAATATATAATTTGGAACAAATTAGTAACCCTGATTTTATTGGTGATAATGGACCTGTCGGATCTGTTATGGATTATAATGGAGTCAACATTATGGATGGTGGACATAATTTCTTTCAAACTAAACCGGGACCATATGATTATTGGGCTATTGAATATGCTTATGCTGAAAGACCTCTGACTTCAATGTTATCTGAAGAAGAATTTGTAGATAACATAGCAAGCAAATCAACAAACCCCTTATATGTATATTGTACNGATGAAGATTCTTATGGTACTAGAAGTGTCGACCCTTATTGCAGTAGCGGAAGAGATTTAACTAGTAATCCTATAGATTTTTTCCATAAACAACTATTTATGGTTAGAGACTTTTGGGACCATTTATTAGAAAACTTTGAAAGCCAAGGAGAGCGGTATCCAAAAATTAGGAGCATTTTTTACAATGGTATTTATGAATATTATAAAGCTACTAGGAGTGTTNCAAAGTTTATAGGNGGAATNGAACATAGTAGACATCATGTTGGNGAAACTGATAAAACACCAATGACAGTTATACCGGCAGAGATACAGCGAAAAGCATTATTGTTCCTTGATAAAAATATTTTTTCAAAAGATGCTTTCAATTTTTCATCTGAATTATTAAATAAGCTAGCACCTGATAGAGATGCTACGATGACTCGATGGGGATCTAGCAATTTAGATTTATCAATTCATAAAACTATCTTGCAAATACAAAAAACTGCATTATATAAAATATTTGACCCTGTTATATTACAAAGGGTTCAAGANAATGAAATGCGCTTTAATATAGATGAAAATAAATTCACACTTAGTGAACTATTTCAAACTACATCTACAATTACTTGGAGAGAATTAGAAAATCACATTAATACAAATAGTTTTAGAAGAAATTTGCAAAAAGAACATTTAGAAATTTTAATTTTTATAATGCTCAATAAAAGTAATGAATTCCCAAATGATGCGGTTGCATTTGCAAGAGAAAATCTTAATAAGCTAATCACAAAATTGCATTTTTCAATTAATAATGATAATTTAGATGAAGCCTCTTATTCACATTATCTAGAATGTATAAATAGAATAGAGTCTGCNTATCAAGCTAAAACTATTTTGAATTAAGTGTCATTAATACATTATCCAATTCATAATTATCTATCCAATTAATTTTGACACCCCTTTTTTCCATTCGTCTAAAAAATGTCATTTGTTTTTTGGCAAATTTATGAATAGCAGTATTTAATTGACTAAACATCTGTTCATAAGATATTTCATCCTTTAAGTACATCCCTATATATTTATACTCAAGACCAAAATATTCTAATCTATCAAAAGTAACTATTCCCCTAGATAATAATGATTCCACCTCCTCTACCATACCATTTTTCAATCTACATGTAAGCCTGTCAGTAATTTTAGCTCTGATGAGTGATCTTTCCATATGCATTCCTAACACAACAACATCATCTAAACTTAAATTATATTTCACTATATCGTTTCTCAAATTACCTTTTGATACTATTTCAATTCCCCTAATAATCCTCTGCTTAGTATCACACTTCCAATTATTATATGNATTGNAATCTAGNTCTTTAAAAATTATTAAAAGTTCTTCCTTTGATAAACTATCTAATTTATGTCTTAAATCATAATCGGGCTTTATAGATGATATCTCATAATTTAATAGTACGGATTCAATATAAAGGCCTGTGCCACCACATANTATGGGACATTTTTTTTGCTTCAAAATATCATTATATATCGAATGAAATTGTTTTTGAAAAGTATATACACTATAATCTTCATTAGGNTCTAAAATATCAATTAAATGATATGGTATCNGTAATCCCTTTANACTATATTCATCTAAATCTTTTCCAGTTCCTATATCCATATTTTTATAAATTTGTCTAGAATCTGCAGAAATAATTTCTGAATTAATACAATGTGCTAATTGCACTGCTAAATTTGTTTTTCCCGTCGCAGTTGGACCNAAAATTGTAATTAATTTTATATCAGTATTAATATTCATTTTTTAATTAATTCTATAAATATGATTAAATTTATCTATNAATATTAATAACATTATTATGAATAAGAAAAAAATTATAACAATAAATGGTTTTTTATTNCATCGTGCAATTGTTGCTGGAATTAGAAAAATTGTTGCACATCAGGACTATTTAAACAAAATAAATGTATTTCCTGTGCCTGATGGTGATACAGGNACCAATATGGCCTTTACNATGAATGCAATTTTAGATGGAACTGAAAATCATGTACATACTAGAATTGATGATATGCTTGAAGCGGTTGCAGATTCAGCATTAGATGGTGCAAGAGGAAATTCAGGTGCTATATTAGCTCAATTTTTTCAAGGTTTAAGNGATGGATCCGTAGGTTTAGAAAGCATGAATGCTAAGCAACTTGCAATTGCTTTTGGGAAAGGATCTGAGTATGCAAGGGATGCTCTATCAGAGCCTAAAGAAGGTACTATTCTAACTGTCATAAATGACTTTGCAAAAAAATTAGAAGANCTNACAAGCAAAGGTGAAAATGATATAGAACATATATTNGAACTAGCATTAATTACCGCTAAAGAATCTTTAAAAAATACTCCAAATTTAATGGCTGTGCTAAAAAAAGCTGGGGTTGTTGATGCAGGAGCTCAAGGTTTTGTAGATTTTATTATTGGTATTTATGAATTTATAAAAGATGGTACAGTTGAAGAAGAAACATTAAAAATTCAAGATCAAAATAAAGAAAATAATACTCATGAAGAAAATATAGATTCTCTGACATATAGATTTTGTACAGAGTGCATGGTTATTGATGATACAGAATCCATAGATCGAAATGAAATTAAAGAAGCTTTAATTGATNCTGGTGATAGTATGGTTGTTGCAGGCTCACGTAAAAGAGCAAAAATTCATATACATACTAATGATCCNGCCTCNGTATTTTCAATCTGTGAACAATTTGGAAGTGTAACGGGACAAAAAGCTGATGATATGNTTCATCAACAGCATGATGCTCTTGGNTCAAAAGCTAATGATGTTGCTATTATAACAGATTCAGGTGCGGATTTTAACGAAGGGGAACTAGATATACATGTTGTTCCTGTTAGGTATAGTTTTGGAGATAAAGGNTATATTGATAAAGTTTCTCAAACAACAAGTGAATTTTTNCATGAATTGTTTACTAATCCAATACATCCCCAAACATCCCAACCTGTCCCTGGAGATTTTAGNAGACAATATCAATTTTTGAGTTCACATTATAAATCTATTATATCAATACATATCCCTCATAAACTAAGTGGAACATTACAATCTGCTAAAACAGCTATTAAAAGAACTCCAGAGGCTAATGTTACAGTTCTAGATTCTTATAATATATCTGTTGGGCTTGGTTTAATAGTAAAACGTGCTGCAGAAATGGTAAAAGCAGAAAAATCTCATGAGCAAATTATTAAAGAAGTTAAAAGGGTTAGTAAAAAAACATCTATATATGCTTCAGTTGAAGATTTAAGTTATTCTGTTAAAGGNGGNCGAGTTCCTAAAATAGTAATGAGAATATCTGATTTTTTTCGTTTTAAACCAATCTTATCAACTGGAGAAAATGGCTCTATGAAACCTAAGGGAATCATCTTTGGAAATAAAAATAGAGCTAAAAAGCTAGCTAACTTTGTAATGAATAGACATAGNGTTGGAAAAACATATCGATTTTCTATAGGNCATGCTAATTGTATTGAGCAAGCAGAAGAACTTAAAAAAATTATTGAAGAAAACTATAAAAAGATTGATACTATTGATTTATTAGAAATTGGTTCTGCTCTTGGTGTCCATACAGGGCCTGGAGCATTATTAGTAGGTATTCAAGAACATCGAAAGATAAGGTAAAGTATTATGACTGAAATTATTCGCATTATTCTTTCTTACTTAATTGGCTCTATATCAGGTAGTATGGTAATTGGGAAATTTAAAAAAGTTGATATTCGTGAAATGGGTAGTGGTAATGCAGGAGGGACTAATGCCTTTAGGACTCAAGGGGCACTATTTGCACTTGGAGTAATCATAATTGATATTTTTAAAGGTTTTGCTGCAACTTACTATATTGGGATGGGATTTGGAGATGTATCTTCTTTATCCTTAACATGTGGCTTTGCATCTGTAATTGGACATATATATCCTATTTATCATCAGTTTAAAGGTGGAAAAGGAGCAGGGACATTAATTGGAGTACTATTAGCACTTCCTCTATCAGGAATAGTTATTCCTACATTGATATTGATTTGGCTTGTAATACTTGTAATTACCGGTTATGTAGGGCTTGGGACAATCATAACAGGTATATCTTTCCCTATATATTTATATTTATTTAACAATCAAGTTCCGGAATTAATGATTTTTGGGATGTTATGTTCTATATTGATTATTTTTACTCACCGAAGTAATATCATAAGGATGTATAGAGGTGAAGAAAATCAATTTGAAAAAATTATGATTTTTAAAAAAATATTAAAATAGATGCCATCTTGATGTACCATGCATATTCAATGCATAGTCAAACTTAATAACAGCACCCATTAGAAATATTTTCAACCCTAATCCATATCCAAGCAAGGAATTATTCCAATTTATTGATTTGTTCAAATTATATCCTATGCCATAATCAGCAAATAATACAAAATCAATACCCATTTCTACCTGATCTAAATATTCTTTTCTATTAATCAATGTGCTTTGAATTTCAAAAGAATTAATAAGAAAATTTTCTACTTCAATCCTTTCAGTTGCATTAGCAATTTCATTGTTTGATGGAATTGCTGAATAGCCACGAACATAGCTTTGACCACCTATGTAATTTTTTTTAAATATAGGTAATTCTGATTTGGAATATTGAATATTAGAAAAGAAATTGTATTTAAATACTGAACCCAAATAACTAAAAAAACTTTTATATATATTAAAATCTAATTCAATATCAAACATATCATCAGTATCATAAAATCCAAATAAATGATTAAATTCAATATCAAGAAAAATTCCAGAATTAGGGTCAATATAAATATCTCTAGTATCATATCTATATTGAGAGCCTATACGTAAATATGAATATTTCGTTTGCCCTATATAATCAGACTCAAAAGGAGCCGCAACAAGTTGCTCATCATCAAAAAAATCAATTACTTTATTATTATAATTAAGCCAAAAATTAAATTTATGATTATATCCCTTATAAAAACCTCCCTCTACATACATTCCTTTATCATCTTCTACAATACTATATACATGATGATCTGAAGATTGATCATATATTGTAATATCTAAAGAATTATGATCCCCTGATATCCATGGATTTGAATACCATAAAAAATATTCACTGACTTGACCTGCTGTTGCACCAGCAGAGACATCTTCATCTCTCCCCCTAAAATTTTGATGAATAAGGCCACCGCCATAACTGCTGACTTGATCTATTCTATTATCATATTTTACAATTGGGAATGGCCATACATACCACTTTTCACTTACTCTAACTATGTAAATATTTTGTTCATTAGTATTTTTGACTTCTATTTCAACACTAGAAAATAAACCTAAATTATAGACTCTGTTTTTATCAGTCGCCATAGTTTCTGCTGACCAAGTATCATTTACTTGCTGTTTTAATTCACGTAAAATGATATAATTTTTAGTTTTTTTATTACCTTCAACTTGAATGAAATCAATAGTCTCTGAAAATAAAATATTAATGTTTAAAAATAATATGAGGAATATATAATGCATAAATAATTTCTAGGATATAAAAAAGCCCCAGCTAAATAAGATGGGGCTTTTAAAAAATAATTAACTATCTAATTATTTACGACCTCTAGCCATTTTTGCTCTAGAAACATCACCGTCTTTATCAACAAAATATAACCAGCCAGATTCTCTTGTAACTCCAGCATTTGCTACAACTTCAGCATTGCCACCTTTGTTTGCACCTCTAGCCATTTTTGATCGTGATACATTGCCACCTTTATCTAAATAGTATAGGTAACCTTTTTCTTTTTTAACACCTGTTGTTGCTACTTTTTCAGCCATTTTATCTCTCTCCTTGATTATTTACTTTTAATTAAAAGTTTTACAGTTTAAAAACTAACATATAATAATAGGGGTTTCTCGTCAAAAAAACAAACATTTTTTATATATTTTTACAATCTATAATTACCTGTTTAATTCAAAATCTTTCATTATACTAATAAATTCTTGCTCTGATTTTGCGGAGAAGAATAAGGATAATTCGATATTTTTGGATATTGTGATGGTTGGAGATGGGCCATAATCATGTCCAGGGTATATTATTGTTTCCTTTGGTAATTTTAAAATAATATTATAAATACTATCAAATAATTGCGATATACTACTATAACTATTTATAGTCCTGCCTGAGCGGCCAACAAAGACAGTATCTCCAGTAAATATAATTCCATCTTGACTGTTCCAGTAGCAAATACAATCATCATAATGACCTGGCGTATATAGTGCCGTAAAAATACTATTGCCTAAAGATATCTGGTCATTGTGATTAATCCCAATAAAATCACCTTGAAATTTTTGACGTGTGTTCAGGTATGCATAAATACTTAAACTAGGATATCTATCTAAAAAATCACCCAAGTATACTATATGATCCATATGAGTGTGTGTTATAAGAATTTTTGATAATCGTATGTTGTTTAATGTAATAAAATCAAAAATAAAATCGGGAGAAACCGATGGGTCTACTATAGCTCCATCCAATGTTATTTCATCCCAAATCAAATAAGAAAAATTATCATCATATCCACCTTTAAATGATTTAATTTTCATTGTATCTAAAGTATGATGCGAAAAAAAATTCCATTCTTAATAGCTCATATAGCTTAAAGAACATGCCCCTTTTAGTTGAAATCTCTTTATGCTCATATAAGTATGATATTAACAATTCACTATTTTTGATATTATCATGCATCAAAACTGATTCAGTAAATGGGACCATCGAATCATTAGCTCCATGCATAATAAAAATTTTATTATCGATTTTATGACATAGATTTTTAGGAGAAACTTTGGCTAAATTTTCTTTCTCATTATCAATTATTTGATAAATAATTTTTTTAATTTCATCATTGTATTCAACATTTAATAATGAATCAATGAATTCTTNATCATGGCTATTTAATGTATCTTTAAACTCACTTAATTTATCTAAATCATCTGCCATCCTATATGATAGTGCTTGTCTGATTTTAGCAGTATCAAACCCTGTATCAATATTAGATAAAAAATTATGCATAATTACCGACCCNCCCCACTCATTTGGCTTTATTTTAATCATTTGTCCATTATGATTTATTTCTCCATTTAATAAAAATTCAAAACCTGTATCAATATTAAATGCAGAACCATAAATCATTAATGATTTTGGTTTAGGATTATTCATACGCTTATCTAATATCGCATTTAAAAGCAGTGAACCTCCAAAACTAATACCTGTAATAGTTACATTCTCATTACAAATATCATCTCTAATTAATAATTGTTCATATGCATGTGCAAACCACTCAATATTAACATCAGTAATATTTAATTCTTTTAATGGTGGAATGCGTGGAATAAATACTTTAAAACCTAAGCTTGCAATGATACTTGCTAAATTTATTATCCCCGGATGTTGNTCTGCAGAGGGAGATGCACCTGGAAATATAATTATAGATAATTTTTTAGCTTTTGAAGGATGGAATATNCGTAGAGGGACCTTTTCTCCATCAATTCCACTATAATACTCATCAGTAATTTTAACTTTAGGGGGNTTGTCTGGACTATGCTTTATGAGTTTAATAATATATCTAATTGATGTTATATGGCTAATAATAAACCTTAACATATTAATTAGTGCTTTCAAGCAAATTAATCATATTTTGGACTGCATCAATATTNCCTGCGATTAACCCTGGATTAATTAATGTNTTTGAATTATTATAACTAATTTTTTNACCTAGNGAGGTAATCAATATCCCTCCTGATTCATTAATTAAACAGTGACCCGCACATATGTCCCATTCATTTTTAGGTTTTAATGATGCGACCATGTCTGATTGAGCAGTAGATACTAATGCGAGCTTATATGCAATGCTACCAATTGGGGAAACTTCATTGAAATGTTTTTTATAAGGCTCCCACAATCCTGCTTTAGTTTCAGATCGACTATTAAGCATCGACATCTTGCTNAATTGACTACTTTTTGAAATANTGCAGCTAACACCATTCAATTTCACTCCACTACCAGTATATGCATAAAACATCTGATCAGTAATTGGATTATATATAATACCTAAAATGGGCTCATTGTTTTCAACTAATCCAACACTAATTACAAAATTAGGGATTCCTTCTACGAATTCTTTTGTTCCATCTAATGGATCAACGACCCAAACTCTGGTTTTATTTAGTCTCTCACTAGAATCTCTTGTTTCTTCAGATAACCAACCAAAATCAGGAGTCTCTTTCATCAGTATTTCTTTTAAAATTTCATCAGCTTCAATATCAGCCTCTGTTACAGGATTGCCCTTACCTTTCATTTGCACTTCATAACTTGAATTATAATATTTAAGGATTACATCTGCAGCTTGTTTGGTAGCATGTTGCGAAAGTTGTAATAGATCCTTCATATTTAATTCAGAATAATATTAATTAATATTACAATATCCATCACATCTAATACTTGATCATTATTTAAGTCTGATAAGTCAAATTGTAGATTACTTGGNTTAGAAAAGTCTAAAACAAATTGAACTATTGTTACTACATCTAAAACATTAATCATACTATCTTGATTAACGTCTCCTAATAATAAATCATGGCTTGACCCTAAATATATATTTTCATCACCTTCTTGGTATTCTAAATATCTATATGCAACAAAAAACATTTCATCCTCAGTTCCATCTCCCCAAAATACATATTCTGGAGGATCATTGGGATTATCTGGATTGCTTGATGTGTTATCATAAGTTGCTTTCATATATATTGTTGAACCAGCTGTTAATGGCAACATATATTCTGGAGTATAAAAACTTTGCCAATCAAAATCCCAATTGTTAATTTTTATTATATTAGTTGTATCTTGCTGAGAATCGACAGAATAAATTTCCCAAGCTTCACCTATTAAATGAGAATGAGGAAGGATTTGAAGCAAACTCAAATCAGTATTAATTTCAATTGAATCAATGACCTCTGTAATTGTATTGGGAGGGAGGACAAACATTGGATTCGCATGCTGTAAATGTTGAACTTGCCGTTCAATCGNTTCATCTTTAAAGAATATATTAATTGANGATTGATCAANTTGATTTGTACTTAATGGTGCATAATGCATTTGAACAATCAAATCAGAGTTTGCAGGAATCACATCACCTATCCCCTGGGGATAAAGAGTTGTTCGCATACCGGGGGCATATCCATCCACTAATGGTGTTAATATNTCTAAATTAAAGTCTCCATAACATTCATAACCATAGCCGGGATCAGCCGCATCCACCTGATCCGCATAGCCTCCAGGCACTACAGTAATAATTGAATGATGAACTGCTTCTTTATTATCTGGTCGAAATTCAATAGCAGCTATTTCTTTATCTTCTGTAAAGCCCGTTGGGATAATAAAACATCGCCAATCATCTTCATAATTCCCCTCAATAAAATATGGTTCCTCAAGTTGAAAAACTAAATCAGGTTCGCCTATTGATGAACCATCAGGAAAATCTGGCATAGGATACTCTAAATCTGGATTTCCTTGAGGGGCACCTAACTCAATCCATTCTAAAAAACTATGCACTTCTTCATCCGTAAGATAACGCTCATCAATAAATGTGCTATAAGTTCTATCAGGTGGCCATGGAGGCATAATAGGGTCGCCATGCCTATCATCTGTACCTTCAATGGAATATGCAATCCAATATTTATTATCATTCACTTCTGAATAGTTTGTCAATGGCAAAAATGCTGCAATTTCACCTGAGCGATGACATGATGTGCAATTATTATATATAATTTGAGAAATGTTTTCGCTGTAATTTAGTGACCAAGCAAAATTGATTATGATTGTAAAAAATAATATCCTTATCATATCAAAATATACATTAATATCATTCTCTGATACAAACTAACACATATATAATACTTTATTAATTAACTATTAGTAATTTATTAGCAAATAATAACCACTAAAAATATGCAAAAAAATACACATTCTTATATTCATGATAGCAGAAATAATAATATAAAAATTTATATTAATGGAGATATTTATAATCGTACAGATGCAAAAATATCTGTTTTTGATAGTGGATTTTTACTTGGAGATGGCATATGGGAAGGAATTCGCTTACACAACAAACAATTATGTTTTTTAAATGAACATCTTGATCGGCTATATAATGGAGCACAAAGTATTAAGATTAATATTCCTTATTCAAAGAAAGAACTATCACAAATTATTTATAATGTAATTAAGGCAAATAAAATGGTCTCTGATGTGCACCTTCGCATAATAGTTTCACGAGGCGAAAAAACAACACCATATCAACATCCTAGTGCAAATGTTGGACCAATAAGCTTAGTAATCATCCCTGAATATAAAATAGCTGATGAAGATATCAATCAACGAGGACTAAAAATAGGCTCAGTGCAAACTGTTCGAGGAACCGAATTCAATCAAGATCCAAAAATTAATTCATTAAGTAAATTTAATTGTATTGCAGCATGTCTTGAGGGAATCAATAAAAATGTCGACGAATCACTTATGCTAGATATTAATGGATATGTTTCAACATGTAATTCTACAAATTTTTTTATAGTTAAAGATAACCAAGTAATTACTTCAAAAGGTCAATATTGTTTGAATGGTGTAACTCGAGGGAATATTATAAAAATATGTCAAGAAGAGAATATAGATATTATAGAAAAAGATTTTAATCTAGAGGCAACTTATAGTGCAAATGAAGCATTTGTTACAGGTACATTTGCAGGAGTAATCCCTGTTATTAATATCGACAACCGTATGATTGGCACAGGTAAGCAAGGCCCCTTAACAAAAAAAATATTTGAATTATATAAAAATAAAATAAACCAATTATATCCAAATGAAAAATAGCCCAAAAAAAATTGGAATGTGGTCTGGTCCGCGTAATATTTCAACTGCTTTAATGAGATCATTTGAAAATAGAAGTGATACAGCTGTATTAGATGAGCCTTTTTATGCATACTTCCTTAATGAGACTGGGATTAAACACCCTATCTATAAACAAGTCATACAAACATATGAAACTTCTTGGAAAAATATTTCTAATACTTTAACAGGTCCTATTCCCAATGGTAAAAGTATATGGTATCAAAAATTAATGACACATCATTGGGTTAAAAATGCTTCTTTGGATTGGCTAGAAAAAATTCATAATTGCTTTTTAATCCGAAATCCTAAACAAGTAATTATATCATATTTAAAAATTCATAATGATATAACTCCTGAATTAATTGGATTACCTCAACAGTTACAGATTTTTAATACAGTAGTCAAAAAAACAAATAAAATTCCAATCGTAATTAGCTCAGAAGATATCTTAGAAAATCCTAAATTAATGTTAGAACTATTATGCGACTTATTAGATATTCCATTTTCAGATCAAATGCTCCAATGGCCAAAAGGAACACGTGATTCAGATGGTATATGGGGAGAATATTGGTATAAAAATGTTGTTCAAACAACTTCATTTAAAAAACCACTAAATCAAAATAAAAAAATGCCTGATAAACTTGCAAATTTATTAGA
Source organism: Fidelibacterota bacterium (assembly GCA_002701525.1). Taxonomy (GTDB): domain Bacteria; phylum Fidelibacterota; class Marinisomatia; order SCGC-AAA003-L08; family D37C17; genus SCGC-AAA003-L08. Next base: position 39,274 of record NZVQ01000020.1, read on the forward strand.
AGAGTGTATGTCGTATTACAAACAAATGGAGAAATATAAAATAAGTAATGAATAATAAAAGTGAATCAAATAATTATAAAAATTGGGTATTAACTGATCGACAAATCTGCGATTTAGAGCTGATAATAGATGGAAGCTTTTCTCCTTTAAAAGGATTTTTAAATGAGGATGATTATAATAGTGTTTTAGATAATATGAAACTAACAGATGGATCTATCTGGCCAATACCAATCAATTTAGATGTAAATAATGAATTTATAGAATCTATTTCAGATGAATCCTCGATTACCCTGAGAGATAAAGAAGGATTTGCAATCGCAATATTAGATATTGAGTCTAAATGGAAACCCAATAAAGAAAATGAAGTCTTAAAAGTATATCAAACAAACAATCAAGAGCACCCTGGAGTACACTACATTATAAATCAAACTCATGATTGGTATATTGGAGGAAAAATACGGAGTATACAAAACCCTAAGCATTATGATTATACTAATATTAGGTTAACACCTTCTAAGGTTAAAGAAAAAATTTCTAAAATGGGTTGGGACAGGGTTGTTGCATTCCAAACACGAAACCCAATGCATAGAGCACATGTAGAAATCACTCATTTAGCTGCAAAAGAAAACAATGCAAACCTATTAATCCATCCAGTGGTAGGGATGACTAAACCAGGCGATGTTGATTATTTTACTAGGGTACGTTGTTACAATAAAATAATTAAAAAATATCCTATTGATTCAGCCATGTTATCACTGCTCCCATTATCAATGCGAATGGCTGGTCCAAGAGAAGCTTTATGGCATGCCTTAATTAGAAAAAATTATGGATGTACGCATATTATTATAGGTAGAGATCATGCAGGACCAGGTTCTGATAGTAATGGGGATCCATTCTATGGTCCATATGATGCACAAGATTTATTAGTAAAATATCAAGATGAAATCAATATTGAAATGGTTCCATTTAAAATGATGGTTTATGTAAAAGAAAAAAATGAATATATGCCTATTGATGAAGTCCCAAATGATTTAACTTCCTTAAATATATCCGGAACGGAACTCCGAAACAAATTAGACTCTGGAGATTCTCTTCCTGAATGGTTTACTTATCCTGAAATTGAAAAAGAACTAAAAAAGTCTATCCCTGAAAAAGTTAATAGAGGAATAACAGTATTTTTTACTGGACTATCTGGGTCTGGCAAATCAACTTTAGCCAATGCCTTGATGATAAAATTTTTGGAAGAAGGCAATCGCCCTGTTACATTATTAGATGGCGATTTAGTTAGACAGCACCTTTCAAGTGAACTTGGTTTTTCAAAAGAGCATCGTTCAATAAATGTAAAAAGAATTGGCTATGTAGCAAGCGAAATAACTAAAAATAGAGGTATTGCAATATGTGCTCCTATTGCACCATATGAATCTGATAGGAATTTTAACAAACAATTGATATCTAAATATGGAGGATATATAGAAGTATTTGTATCTACTCCATTAGAAGTTTGTGAACAGCGTGATTCAAAAGGATTATATGCACTAGCACGTAAAGGAGTTATAAAAGAATTTACTGGAATAAGCGATCCGTATGAAGAACCTGAAAATCCAGATATTATTATTGATTCTAGCAAACAAGATCCGGAAATATTAATAGAACAAATAATTAATAAAATTAAAAGCCTTGGGTACATGGATGAATAATATATTTAATATCTTAGATTATTCCATTATAGGAATATATATAGTTTTCATGCTCGCTATTGGTATATTAATGAAAAAATATGCTGATAGAGGAACTGATAATTACTTTGTTGGGGGTAAAGAAGTTCCCTGGTGGGCTGCAGGTATTTCTATGGTTGCAACAACATTTGCAGCAGATACTCCACTTGCAGTTACTGGTATTGTTGCGGTAAATGGTATTGCAGGCAATTGGATTTGGTGGAATTTTATGTTTAGTGGAATATTTACCGTTTTCCTCTATTCCAAATTATGGCATAGGGCTGGTGTAACCACTGATGCAGAGTTTGTCACACTGCGATATTCTGGAAATCCTGCACGATTTTTAAGAGGCTTTAGAGCACTATATTTAGCACTACCAATTAATTGTATTATTCTTGGTTGGGTTACACTGGGGATGACAAAACTTTTATCGGTAATTACTGGAATGAATCCTTGGACTATTATCATTATCCTTTACATACTCACAACAATATATATTACTATATCAGGAATATGGGGAATTATAGCTACAGATTTTTTCCAGTTTATTATTGCAATGGCAGGATCAGTCATTCTAATGTTTTTTGCTATTAATCATATTGGTGGAATTGACCAATTAATAATATCACTTAACAATCAATTTGGTGAAGGACATCATATGCTGAACATGTCTCCATTTAATCATCCAAAAATTCTAATAAGTACCGTACTTGTTTGGCTAGGAATGCAATGGTGGGCATCATGGTACCCTGGAGCAGAACCTGGCGGTGGTGGATATATTGCCCAGCGAATATTCTCCACTAAAACTGATAAAGATGCTGTTAAAGCAAGCTTGCTATTTAACATCGCTCATTATGCTATAAGGCCATGGCCATGGATAATCGTTGCACTTGTCTCAATTGTATCATACCCTGAATTATCAGACCCTGAAAAAGGATACCCTCAATTAATGATAGATTTATTACCTCATGGCTTGCTAGGTCTATTAGTTGTTTCTTTCTTATCTGCATTTATGTCTACAGTTTCTACTCATTTAAATTGGGGAGCATCATATATCGTTAATGATTTTTATAAATTATATATTAAGCCTAATGCTTCAGAAAAACATTATTTAAGCATCGCTAAACTATCTACAGTACTAATGATGTGTATAGCTATTGGTGTATCCTTAATGTTTGATTCTGTAAAAAGTGGATGGGAGTTTATTTTAAGCCTTGGAGCAGGAACTGGAATGGTTTATTTACTACGATGGTACTGGTGGCGAATCAATGCATGGTCAGAAATATCTGCAATGACTGCTGCAATAATAGGAAGCATCATGGCTCCTCAATTTGGATTTTCTGAGTTTGCAGATAAAATGATATTTACTACTCTATTTACAACGAGCATATGGTTAGTAGTAACATTTTTAACAGATCCTGAACCAGGAGAAATACTTGAAAAATTTTATAATAAAATCAAACCATTAGGGCCTGGATGGAGTCAATTTGAGAATCATTCTGAAGAATCTATTATGCAAGGTCCATTTATAAATATTTTACTTGCTATTATTGTTGTTCAAGGATTCTTGTTTGGAATTGGAAATCTTATAATAGGTAGCTTGAGCCTAGGACTTGCTTTAGTTATTGGAGGATGTTTATCAGCATCTCTATTAATAAAAAGAATTAATTAATTGGGGTAGTTGCCTCTTTTAACCAATCTAATTCTTCCTGATTATTTAATCCTTTAGATACATGTTCATATACTTTTGCATGATAATCATTAATCCAATTAATATCAGATTCTGTAAGCAAATCCATATCAAATAATCTTTTATCAAATGGAGTCATTGTTAAATCTTCAAATTTCAAAAATGATCCACTTTTAGTTTCATCTTTTTTAACAAAAACTAAATTCTCACATCTAATACCATATCCATTTTCCAAATAATAACCAGGTTCATTGGATATTACCATTCCTTTTTCAAGAGGGACATTGCTTCCACCTTTACCAACACCTTGAGGCCCTTCATGAACATTTAAAAAATGTCCTACACCATGTCCTGTTCCATGGTCATAGTCAAGACCATATTCCCATAAATATTGTCTGGCAAGAGAATCTAATTGATGACCTGAGGTCCCTTTTGGAAAAATTGCAGAGCCTAAAGAAATATGGCCCTTCAACACTAAAGTAAATGATCTTTTAATTTCATCAGACACTTCACCAATAGCCACTGTCCTCGTAATATCTGTCGTACCATCTAAATATTGACCTCCACTATCTACTAAATACACGGATCCCATTTCTAATTTTCCAGGGACTTTACTATTTTTATGGCTATAGTGACACATTGCTGCATTACTTCCAGCTGCTGATATAGTACCAAAACTAGGACCTTTAAATAAATCAAGTTCAGTTCTAAGAGAATCTAATTTAGATGCTAATTGTTCCTCGTCAAGAAAATGCCCTGATTCAACTTGCTGCTCTATCCAAAATAAGAATCGAGATACAGCAACACCATCCCTAATATGACAATTCTTCATTCCAGAAATTTCAATATCATTTTTACATGCTTTTGGTAATGAACAAACATCTTGAGCCTTTACTATTTCATAGCCTCCTGCATGAAATATATTATAACTCCAGAGATTACTTGAATTAGCATCAAACATTATTCGCTTATTTGCATTATTATTTTTAATATCTGAAAATGAATCTAAATCATGGACTCTTACATTAGGACCGACATGATCATCAAACCCAATTGGAATTTTATTTAAATCAATATATAAATCAAATGATGAATCAGCATGAATAATACCAGAACAAAGCAATACAGGATTACAAGGGACATCATTCCCTCTAATATTTAACAACCACATAATTGAATCAAGCTTAGATAAAAATGCTGAATCATTTCCGCTAGATTTTATTTCCTCAGCTATTCTTTTTCTTTTTGAATTGCTTGATTCGCCTGAATATTCTTCTGATAGCAATAATGCTTTATTGATTTCTGAAGAAGGTCGATTATCCCATAGTATATCAATAGGATTTTTATCTAAAGATATCAAATTATAACCATTTAATTTTTTTGATACATGATCAAACCAAATAGGAGTATTAAGCTTGGAATCATATCCAATTTTTGCATCTTTAGAAAAATTCTCTATAATCCAATCCATATAAGGATTATCAACTAAATGTAATATTTCAAAAATATTTTTATCTACTTGTTCTTGAACTTGAACAGTATATCTACCATCAACAAAAATAGCAGCTTTGTCTTTGCCTACAATTGCCATTCCTGCTGAACCCGTAAATGCAGTAGCCCAATGTAGTCTTTCATTTTGAGGTGGAAGATATTCTGATAAATACTCATCTTGATGAGGAATAATAAATACATCAATATTTTCTTTATCCATCCAAATACGAAGGTTATTAATGTTATGTGCAACGTCTATCACTTTATCTCTCTTTTAATTTAATAAATAAATGGAATGAATAATTTAGAGCCTTTTTTATAATCTTCAAAGTTATCATACTTTGCTAAAGACTTATCTTTACGTATCATATTAGGAGCCCATACTAAAATAATAAATAATAATAATACGACCCATGGAATCCAGTGCATTGATAGCAATGCAAATGACGAATATATTAATAGCTCTCCAAAATAGTTGATGTTTCGACATCGTTTAAATAGGCCATCATCAATCAAATGCCCTGGTTTATTTTTAAGTTGAGTAAACTTTTGCATATCTGAAGTAAAGTGTAAAAATACTCCTAAAACATATAAAAAAATACCACTGGCTATGATAATATTAATATTTGATTTCGTGCTAATATCGTAAAAAAATTCTGAAGTAATTATCCATGGAGCTATCCAATATAAGCTAAGCCCAAACCATATAACAAAACCATAATACAATGGGACCTTGATCTCCCATGTTTTATCAGGAAAGATTTTACTTTTTAATACCCAAAAGAAACCATAGCTACCATGTATAGCTAGATACACCATTGCTAGTATATTATCAAATGCATTATAAAAATAAATCAAAGATAAAATGTAGAAAAAGGTCGCTCCTTTATGTGTGTCAATATAAAATTTATATTTCATCATGCTAAAATCATGTTAATAATTAAAATAATATCTTGGATATTTATAATTCCATCTAAGTTCATATCAGCTGCATAAGTTTCGATTAAATCTAGTTCTGTAACTCCCAAAATCACATTTACTAAAATTACTAAATCTAATATGTCAATTAGCCCATCAGCATTAACATCACCTTCTGTGTAAGAAAATTGATCTAAATAATCAATTGTTTTCAAAAGTGAAATTTCTGTAGCCTCTTTTGCAGTATCCCAATCAATTAATCCGCCTACATGAATATGACCTGCAATTACACATGACTCAACATTAATATCATGATACCAAACACCATGATAACCCATAAACTCTGATACAAACCTACCCGGATGACCGGTAGCATCAATATAAGCATCTAAACCTAAATCTGTTTCATTAACTGCATCCATAATATCATCCATCGGCAATGTTGAATTACGCAAATAAAATGATTCTACATCTTCATCAGGAGGATTTGGAGTTGGAAGGGTAGGAGTTGAATAATCTGGGTACCAATTTGTCCGGTTATAATAATTAAATTCGAGCTCCCAGCTATAATCAATATATCCCCTGCTAAATGTAATAATAGCGACTGGATTATGCTCTTCTACAATATCCCAAAAATCTGTAGAAGTATCTTGATAATCAACTTCTAAATCTCCATAGCCTTGACCGCAATTATCACAATNAGGATCTGAAAANTGTGGAAAATAGGATATAATATTATATCCTCTATCTTGCCAATTCTCACCTTCCCAATTATCATTTAAAAATATATTTTGACTAAAATGTCTAATCATTTCATTGGTAGGAGGCCAAAAACCTGTAACTAATATTACAGGTTCTCNATTACTACTTTTATTAATTANAAATTCATTTTCTATATTAGGTCTAGCTNGCTCATGAAATGATATATGAGAAAGATTAAACTCAACATTCTCTAANATATCTGANGGAAAAAGAATTTCTAATGTTAAATCTTTACCAGAAATTCTTTGNACTAAATCATTAGTGCCAGATAATNATATTGGNCCTAAAAATTTATCNTCTTCAATGATAAATAATTTTGTTCCCATTGGAATATCTTTATANTCAAATGATAAATCATAAATATTATCTTCAGCCAAACTAAGTTTNTAAAATAAATGGGTNCTGNTATTTATCNGATTCANNACTCCATCGCTAATAATATTAATATTTAAAGGNTGATCAATATTNTCNAATGAAAGTGAANGTATGGNTATTGNCCTATTATATTGATTTTGAANTAAAGAGGGNTCTTCATATGGAACCATTTGTCCAAATAGAGTGCTNANCCCAATAATAAATAGGGAATAATATGTGAGAATATTTTTATTCATTANATNTAATTATTTCTCTTTTTTCTTCATAGCNAAACGTTTNTTAATATCNAGTTCCATCTTGCGCATTCGAATACTTTTAGGAGTAACTTCNATNAGTTCATCTTCAGCTATAAACTCAATACATTGATCAAGTGATAAATTTTGAGGNGGNCGAAGNACTACTGTNGCATCTGAAGAAGAAGCNCTCATATTAGTTAATTTCTTTTCACGGATTATATTAATATCTATATCGCCTGAACGNTTACGCTCTCCAATAATCATTCCTTTATAAACNTCAGTNCCAACATTAACAAACATNTCNCCTCNNTCTACCATNCCAAGACTTGCATAGGTNGTNACNTTNCCAGGTCTATCAGCAAGCAANACTCCACTATTACGCTGTGGAATTTTNCCNGACCAAGGTGCATATGAATCAAATANNGTATTCATNATTCCNGAGCCTTTGGTATCTGTTAAAAACTGACTTCTAAAACCAATTAAACCACGTGATGGAATTTTAAATTCTAATGTNACTCTNCCAAAACCNTTATTTTGAAGATTAATCATTCGACCTTTTCGTATTGATAATTTNTCNGTAATNGTNCCTACATGNTCNTCTTCTAAATCTAANTANATNGCTTCTACNGGCTCTAATATTTNNCCATTTTCTTCTTTGGTAATCACTTGTGGTTTTGAAACCATAAATTCATAGCCCTCACGACGCATCGTTTCTATCAAGACTGCCATCTGCAATTCACCACGACCACATACTTCAAATACATCTGTNTTNTCCGTAGATTTTACTTGNAAAGATACATTTCCTAGGNTTTCTCTTTGGAGTCTATCNCTTAAATTTCGAGAGGTTAAATACTTGCCTTCTTTGCCTGCAAAAGGACCATCATTTACATGGAAAAACATTGATACTGTTGGTTCATCAATGCTAATCCTAGGTAATGGGTCAGGGTTTTCATTGCATGAGATTGTATCGCCAATCATAATATTTTCTATTCCTGCGACAGCAATAATATCACCCGCCTCTAGTTTATCTACTTTAATTTTTTTAAGCCCACTAAATGTATAACAAGCNGATAGCTTTTGATTATTTACAACTTTATNTTCACCACAAAGACTATACCGTTTATTAACTTCTAACATTCCATTTCCAAGTCGTCCTACTGCAACTTGACCAACATATGAATCATAGTCAATATTAGTAATTAAGAATTGAGCNACATGATCATCTATAGCTAGCGGGCCTGGNAACTTATCAATAATTAAATCAAAAAGCGGAGTTAAGTCTTTAGAATCATCACCCATTTCAATATGAGCAACTCTTTCTTTTGCATTTGTATAAATAATTGGAAATTCAATTTGTTTATCATTAGCATCTAAATCAATAAATAAATCATATACCTCATTTACTACTTCTTCAATTCTAGAATCTGGCCTGTCAATTTTATTAATAATAAGAATAATAGGTANATCTTTTAGTAATGCTTTTTGTAATACAAATCGTGTTTGGGGTAACGGACCTTCACTTGCATCTACTAATAATAATACTCCATCAACAAGATTTAAACTTCGCTCTACCTCACCACCAAAATCTGCGTGACCAGGAGTATCTACAATATTAATTTTAATATCATTATAAAATACTGAAGTGTTCTTTGCTGTAATNGTAATTCCACGTTCTTTTTCAAGATCCATTGAATCCATTACTCTATCGGCAATATTTTCATGAGTTTTAAATGTACCACTTTGATGTAGCAGTCCATCTACGAGTGTAGTTTTCCCGTGATCTACNTGCGCAATGATTGCAATATTTCTAAAATTATTTTTTCTCATGATTTATAGTATGAAAATTACGGATTAATTAGAACCTAAAATAGCATTGACTAATAAAACTACATCTAGGATGTTAATAGTATCATCAGAGTTTAAATCTGCTGTATCTGAATAATCATTAGATAGTATAATATTAACCAGTGATACAATATCAAGAACATTTAAATCNCCATCACTATTAATATCACCTAAACTAGAAGTTAATTTATAGATATTGCTATTAGCACAAATCAATAATTCATTATATTGATCTACTCCGAAAGAAGTAATATTAATTCCAGATACCATGAGGTGTTCATTAACATGATTACCATCTTCAGAATATTCCAAGGCCCATATATCACCNGTNCACCAATCACCATAGATATATTTTCCAGTTAAGTTCCATAAAGTAGGCCCTCTATATACATATCCACCTGTTATTGAGCAAACTCCATTTACATACAATTCATATTCCCAAATAGGGAGTTCTAATCCATCCTCATTACAACTTGGACTATCATAGCAACTCGTTCCTTCCATAATATTCCATCCATAATTGCCTCCAGATTCAATTATATTAATCTCTTCATATTCATATTGTCCAACATCCGCACCCCATAAAAAACCAGTTTGCAAATCAAAACTAAACCTCCACATATTACGTAAACCATATGCATAAATTTCAGGCCTCGGTCCAATNACATCTACAAATGGATTATCTGATGGGATACTATAGTTTAAGCCATTAGATGGGTTATCAACATCAATACGAATNAGTGTTCCTAATAAAGTGGTCGTATTTTGTCCATGCCCTAGTGGATCACCTGCAGAGCCACCATCACCAAAACTAATATATAAGTATCCATCATTTGGGCCAAACTCCATCTGACCACCATTATGATTTGTATAGGGCTGTCCAACCTCTAATATAATTTGTGATGAATTATAATTTGCCTGATTAGGGTTGTTGCTATTAACAGTATACCTGGCAATGACATTCCTTCGAGGATTATGCTCTGTATAATTAACATAAAAATATCCATTATCAGTAAAATTTGGGTGAAAAGCTAACCCTAATAAACCCTCTTCCGTATATCCACCATCCTGATCTACAAGGTTTGTAATATCTAAAAACATATCCCAATCCGATGTATTAGTGTCATTATTAAAAACTTTAATTCTACCCTCTTGTTCAACTACAAATAATCTATTTGTACCATCATTAGGAGCATGTATTCCTACAGGATCTTGGAAAGATAGATTAGGAAATGCATTTTCCACATTAAAATTGGCTATAAGAGAGGCTAAAAATATTAAATAAAAAATCTGCATGCTTAATTTACTAAAATAAGATTAACAAGTAGTACTACATCTAAAACATTAATCATACCATCTCCATTTAAATCACCATTATTAGAAAACTCATTATCGTTAAGAATCGCATTTACTAATAACACAACATCTAAAACATTAATTGATTCATCACCATTCATATCTCCAGGCTGCGAATTTGAAATAGCTGTAAAAAATAATTCTTTAAGATCATAACTATGGTGCATTGGCCAAATAGATAACGATATATTTGTTATATCTATGGGATTCGCCTGTGGGAAAGATAATGTCGTGCTTTCATTAGGTCCTAATTCAAATTCGCCTTCAGAAAAATCAAACATTTGCACCTCACCATCTGTTAAATCTGAGAATTGATATAAATAAGGTTGAGTATAGCCGCTTGAATTATATATGTTGAAATGAATTGAGCCATCCGATATATTAATTATATAATCACCATTATTATTAGTTGTATAATTGTCTGCAATTACACTGAATGCAGATGGATGTATGGATGGTATTTTATATGACCTATACCATGCAGAGTTTGGATTTTGAGAGGTAGCCTTCCACACCATATCTCCTTCAGGTGTTATTTCTAGGATACTACATTCAGGACTATTAAGGCCACTACCAAAAGTGTAAATAAAATAGTTCCCATTATCTAACAATTGTACACTCCCCATTCCTAAACCATGTAAATTGGCTGGAAGATCGTGCTGCCATACAGTTTCACAATAGCTATCATCAATAACCCTTACTCTCCTTAGCCGTGTTATTGGGTCCTCATCTCCTGCAACAATATCACTTATATTGCCATTATCAAAAAACAACAATGTTCCGTCATCCATAAGCTGTATGTGATGCTGAAAACTAAATCTCAAATCTGTACAAATATTATCTGAGCCTGTGCCAAATTCTGTTGGCAATCCCATATTCCAAATAATTTCTCCAGATGGATAATCTATTTTGCTAATTCTTGATAAATGACGATGTGAAACATAAATAGCACTTTCCTCCTCATCAAAATGGAATGCATTAGTATGCATCCAATCAAAAAAACCTTCAAAAATAGCATTCCACCAGGTGCCTGCATATTGATCATAATCATTCATGCTAAAATGTATAAATGGGTCCCAATTCCAAACTTGCTCACCTGTCTCTTTATCAAATTCAACAATGCGTAATCCTAACCACCAAAATTCATTTGAAATACCATCAGCCGTATATCCAAAATCCTGTGCCATATCTGTCCATGGCCCAATTGGTATAGGGCCTAATTGAAATGTTGGCACAAATGCCATAAAATTGCCATTTGCTAATTGCTTAATCTCATGGCTATCTATATCTATTCCCTCTGGAGTTTGCCATAAAATCTCATGATTAAAATTGAATTTAATACCTTGACCACCATTAAGCCCATAGATCTCACCATATGGACTAATATAATTCATGTATCCTGTTATTGTATTCCAAATTTCATTTCCATATTTATCTACTGCACCAACAGCAAAATATGGAGAAAATTGACTATATACCATTACACCATCATATACTTCATCCTCATCAAATGTATTTAAATTCAAATCTGGAAGTGGAGTTGATTCAGGGTGATGTTGGATAGAAAAAGATGACTCCTCAATCCAATTTCCAGAATTACCATTATTATATAGCGGTCGAACTCTCCAATAATAATCGCTACCCCAATTGAAATTTTGAGTTGCAATATAATTTGTAGTTGACTCTTCTACATCTAAGATAAGACTAGTAAATGAAGAGTTTTCTGCAACTTGTAAATTATAATTTATTGCATCTGGCTCTTGATCCCATTCAAACAAAATATGTGTATAACTTAAATTTTCACCCGCAGTGGGCTTCTGTAATCCACCATATAAAATTGTAGCGGTTAATATGTAAATTGAGAGCCTGCTTATCATACTATAATTTAAAACTATATATATCTAACTTAAAATGATTTAAAAGCCGTTACACATATATTAGAATTTGGTATATTAGTGAAAAATTGTCGTAAAAATATATTATAAATCTTAAATTAAATTTATATTCAAAATGAAACTAAGTTGAAGAGTTGAAAAAAATCATTAATAATATTAAAAAGATAAATGTGCTAGACAGAGCTCAATTAGATATTATTGTTAAAAATGCAAATAATCAATGGGAATTATTCTATAATTGCAATATCCAAATATTTGAAAAAAATAATTTAAATCATCATGATCGGTTAAAATCATTAAATCTAATACGAAAATTACAAACAGATAATAGTTGTAATTTATCAATAGCTCATAACCTCTCTCTGACTTGTAAAGTAAAGCAAGAATTAAACTTGATAAAAGATGCTATCAAAGATTCTTTAAAATCACACCAATTATTTAAAAAAGAACATAATAATCACCCTTTAGCAGTTAATGGTTCTATTTTTGCTTATTCAAATCTTGCAAATATTTATTCAAATTTAGGCTTAAACAATATTGCTCTTGATTATTTATACAAAGGACAAAAACTAATTCATGAATCTGAACAGCCTTATATCCCTACTGTAAGGATTAATATGACTTTAGCAAATGTATATTCAAAATTAAATAAATTAGAAAAATCAATACACTTATTAAACGAAATTTATATTTCTGCATTAGAGAAAGAACTACATTCAATAGTTATTCCTGCTCTCATCAACCTCTCAAGCACATATCGCAAAAAAAAGGAATATAAAAAAGCGATGCAACTTAATTCAGAGGCATTAGTAATAAGTAAAAAAATACAGGAATCACATTTTCATGCTACTATTTTAACATTCCAAGCTCAGTGTTTTGAAGATATTAAAGAATTCGATAAAGCACTAGATTTATATAAGAAAGGGCTAAAAGAAAATTTATTAATTCAATCTGCAGATAAAATTAATAGTAATTATTATTCACTAGGCTGTCTATTGATAAGGATGAACAAAAAAAAACATGCCCTAAATTACTTTGAAAAAATAATTGATAGTAAATCAAATGGTGAGAGTCTCCAATACAAGATGAATGCTCATAAAAAAATTGCTGAATTGTTAGAAAAAGCTGATTTGAAAAAATCAAATCAACACTACAAACAGTATATAAATTATTTTGAAAAAGATTATGAGATTAAACAGCAAGTTTTTACTACTGAAAATAAAAATACTATAGAGAGCTTGGAAGTCTATATAGATAATATTCAAAAAGAAAAGGAAAATGAAAAATTAAAAGATCAATTAAGTAGTCAGAAACGCGAGCTGATCACTAAAAAAGTTAAAACATTATCAGAGAATAATTTTTTAAAAGATATTATTATAGAACTAAAGAAAAATATTGCGGAAGACGATGGGAAAATTCGCAAAAAAATAAATATTACTATAGAATTATTAAAGCATCGTATTGATGAATCATCTGATTGGAAACAATTCTTAACTATTTTTAATGAATTAAACCCCACTTTCATTCCAACATTGGAAAATCAATCTTCAGAACTTTCAGATTTAGAACTACGAGTCTGTGCTATGATTAAATTTGGATTGCATACTAGAGAAATTGCGAATATTTTATCAATTACTATTCGTGGAGTGGAACAACATCGATATCGAATTAAAAAGAAACTAAATATTGATGAAAACATCACAACATATCTTCGTTCCAAATAGATTCAAAATAAAAAAGTCCTCATAACTGAGGACTTTTTATACTGTCTAGGATAAGAGAGGAAATCTTTTCCTAGTTCAAAAGAATAAATAGCATGAAAATTATTTTCTGCATTATTAATTTACTCCTAAAACTATATTTACAAGCGAAATGATATCAACAATATTATTTACTCCATCTTGATTAATATCTCCATTAATAACATACTCTGCATTTAAAATAATAGATACTAATTCTACAATATCAATTACATTAATAACTTCATCAGAATTAACATCACCAAGGTGATATGCTTCCATACAAGAACCTGTAATTATTTCATACTCTCCTTCACAAACATTATCTGTAATTATTTCAGATCCAAGACACCAGCAAACCCAAGTATACCAAGAACTGCAATCCCAATAGCACCCTGGGACATTGTTGCAAGTCCCTTGATCATATGAAGAACAGGAACCATATGTAATCTCTTCCTCCCAGGAACATTCCCCAGGATAGTTATTACATCCATTTTCAGAATTATCAAATTCACTACATTCCACTATTTCAGTCTCACTATCTTCAACCCACTGACAATCAAAACTATCTAAAGGATGATTACATTCTAGTTCTGTATCTATATCTGAACAAGCAGTTGGTTCTGAATTTTCACAATAGCTATTATCTGATATAATGTAAGTTCCCCCGGCACAATACCAACCTGAATACCAACCTGGATATTGATAGGCCCCCCAACATCCAGAAGTTGCATCACAAGAACTTGATCCTAAATTTGAGCAAGATCCATATTGAATATCTACAACCCAATTACAATTATCATTATCATTGCATTGGAATTGATCATACTCATCACACTGTGCATATAAACCAGAAAAAATAAATATTATGAAAGTCAATCTATTCACTAATTACCTAATACTAAGTCCACTAATGATACTATATCTACGATATTAATAACACCATCATTATTCATATCACCAATACTGCTATATTCTGAGTTCAAAATAATTGCAACTAGATCTACAATATCAACGACATTAATACTCCCATCATAATTGATATCGCCGATCTCATACTCTGGCATCTGAATTTCTTCACAATAACTATTATCTACTTGGAATGAGCCCCCAACACAAGAACTGCCATAGTTTTGCCAACCTCCCCATGAAAATTCCCAACTACAACCATAGTCAGAATATAATTCACATGAAGTAGAGCCAAAATTATTACAATTCATATATTCAACATCTTCAATCCAATTGCAATTATCGCTATCAGTGCAGGATAATTCCTGCATTTCCGAACATTCAGGCATTTGTATTTCTTCACAGTACCCATTATCAATCTGATATGATCCTCCACTGCAGCCATAAGTACCATAACAATTCCCAAGATACCATCCACCTTGACAACTCCATCCACAACCTGGTGCTTGGCTACAGGACTGAGCGGTATTTAAACTACTACACCAACCAGTCTGAATATCTGATANCCAATTGCAGCTATCATTACTAANNCATTGAGATTGACTATAGTTATCACATTGGGCATATAATCCAGATANTATGAATACTAGAAAAATTATTCTNTTCATATCACATCCTTATTAATTGTATAAATATTGATAATAACATAAAATAAAAATGGCAATATATTTATACGACAATTTTTCACNTACTCCATTACAAAGTGTTACACTTTTCCCCTTTATTAAATTCGATTTATATATATAATTTTAGTTAGTAATAAAAGTATAGGGATTAAAGGTTTTAGATATTACTCCTCCTCCTTAATATGCAAANCGTCAACCGNGTTAGCAAAANAATATCTATACACTGAGCAAGCCTTNATCCTATACTCTTATTATGACTAAGNAATTCATATNNATATAANNACTGAAAGATTGAAAAAATAAAATAATAAATATCTATCATGNAATTTCAAAAGCCAAAAATTGTTATAAGTAAATGTTTAGAATTTGATGCCTGTCGATATGATGGCCAATTAATTACTAATAAGTACATAAANGCTTTGAAAAAAATCATAGAGTTTATTCCNGTATGTCCTGAAGTCGAAATTGGTATGGGAATCCCTAGGGACCCAATTAAAATAATTAATAAGAATGATAGNGTTGCTCTTTATCAAGAATCTACTGGTAAGNATTTTTCAAAAAAAATGAATAATTTTTCTAAACAGTTTATTAATTCAATAAATAATGTTGATGGATTTATTTTAAAAGCTGCATCACCATCATGTGCTATTTCTACATCAAAAATTTATATAGATAAAAAAAATAAAATTCCTATTGGGAAAGGGCCTGGACTATTTACATCCAAAATAATAGAGCAGTTCCCGAACCACCCAAAGGAAGAAGAAAAAAGATTAAATAATGTATTTCTAAGAGAACATTTTTTTACATCTATATTTACCATCGCAGATTTTAGGAATGTTATAAATATAGATACTTTATATAAGTTTCATGCTAAACATAAATATTTATTTATGACCTATAACCAAACATTAATGCGCAAAATGGGTAAAATAGCTGCAGACAATAAGGATATACCTATTAATGAAGTTATCAATAATTATTATGATAATTTATTATTAATGTTTAAAAAGCGATCACGATATACCTCAAATATAAATACCCAAATGCATATCTTCGGTTATTTCAAAAATGATTTATCAAAACAAGAAAAACATTTCTTCTTAAATGCACTAGAAAATTATAGAAACCAAAAATTAAGTCTAAGTGCAATTAACAATATTCTATACTCATGGGTGATAAGATTTGATGATAAATATTTAAAGAAGCAAAGTTATTTCAACTCATTCCCAAGTGAATTAATTGAAAATGACATATCCCGCTTTCAATAAATAATTAACCCCCAAAATATTGGGGGTTAATTGTAGCCCGTAGGAGAATCGAACTCCTGTTACAGAGATGAAAACCCTGGGTCCTAACCACTAGACGAACGGGCCCTAACAAGGCTCTAATTTATTAACGAATAGAAAAACCCTACAAATCATTTATTTATTAATTAACTATTNTACTTATTATTAAATTGCAGCAATGAAGTTAAACTCTATAATATTATTTTCGCTCTTATTTTTGTATGGCTGNGTACAAAATACAATTGCAATCCATGTCTCACCTAATGGTTCTTTTGATATGGCTATCCATGCACATGGAGATGAAAATGATATATTAGATAATGATTTTCCTATTACTAATATTTTAAATAACCCTAATTGGAGTATTACATCTACAATTGATAGTAATGATGTAGATACACATGATATAATTGCAAAAAAACATTTTTCTCCGAATGCAAATATTCCACAAAATTTTTCAATTAATAAGAAACTAAAAATACATCCAATGTTAAAACATGATATTGATGTTACATATCGNAATTGGATTTTATATAAAACATATACAATTAATATTTTGTTTCATTCTAGAGAAGTTNANNATAAATACCCTAAATTAATTAATCTTATCAAAGATCCTGAAGGTAGCCATAAGGGCTGGATGCAAGAAGTCTTTTTTTATCTATTTCAAGAGACCTTGCATCGATCGCAAATTGAATTTAACCAAAAGGCAATCATTCAAAGAGAANTAAATACATGGTTACANCAAGAAGTTGCAACAAAAACAGANTCTACTATCTTTGAATATTTTGATGATTTAAAAGAAGANGGACTTGATTTAATGATGCATCCAATTAATCCAAATTTATATAATGAGATTGATTCAATCTTTAATTANCTCGAAACNGAATATCAAGTTACTCAAAAATTAATAGATGATGATTTTGAAATTAAAATAACTCTCCCTGGAATTTTAAAAACCTCAAACCATAAAGAAAAAAATCTTGATACATTAAAATGGATTTTCAATTTAAATGATTTTATGAATTCTGATTATGAAATAAATGCTAAAAGCATAATTACATATAAATCACGTTCTATTATTGNAGCCTTACTTAGTTTTATTATATTAATCATCCTGATTATCAAAAAACAACNATGAATAGTATANGATTTAAAACAGANNTAACTGATAACAATAAAAAACTAATTCAATCACATATTAATAATGATGAATTTTCTATATGCGATTTCCTAATTAAGAACTTTGATATTGATATCACAAATGATCAAGATATTATTGCAAATTTTGAAAGAGATTGGTCTAATATCCCTGGATATGCAGATTATTTAGCTCGACCAACCAATGATAAACAATGTGCTATTTTGTTATATATATGTAATGAATTGAAAATTCCAATAACTATATCTGCAGGGAAAACTAATTTAACAGGTAGTGCAACCCCAATGGGAGGGCTGGTTTTATCTGTTGTTAATATGAAACTTCCAGGTATAATAATAAATAAAAAAAAACAAACAGTTAGCACTGGGGTTGGAATCGTACTCGAAGATATGAGAAATGAANTTTTAGATCAAACAAATAATATGCTTTATTATCCTGTTGATCCGACAAGTCGCAAAGATGCTTTGATTGGTGGAACTATTTCTTGTAATGCCTCTGGATTTATTCCTGGTGATAAAGGAGCTACAAGATACTGGGTAAATAAAATCAAAATCATTCTTCCAAATGGATATAGTAAGCATATAACACGCGGAGAATTTATTTCTAAAAATTCACGATTCTATTTAGAATGTGATAACGAAAACATTCTAGTAGATGTCCCAAATTACCATCGCCCTAAAATAAAAAATGCTAGTGGGCCATTTACTTCTGATTGTGATGAAATAGATTTTATTGATTTAATGATCGGGAGTGAAGGTATTTTTTCACTTATTACTGAAGTAGAGTTTGCTATTACTAAAACTGCGAAACAATATTTAGATTTATTTATAACACTTCGTACTGAAAAAAATGCAATTCAACTACGAGGCTATCTAGAAGAACAAGGAATTTTAGATGAATTGACTGCTTTAGAATATTTTGGTTATAACTGTCAAAATTATATGGATCATAAAGAAAAACTATTTAAAAATAACTCATCAGTTGGTATATATATGCAATATCCAATATTTAAAGAATCTATGGATAGTGTGATTGAAAAGTGGATTGATTTGTTAGACAATTCAAGCTGCCAAATATCTGATAACGATATAATTTTACTTAATAGCCCTGAAAATTGGAGAACATTTTTTGAAGCTCGACATTCAATGCCAGCTAAAGCATTAGAAAAAACAAAAGAACTTGATGCCATAAGCATAATAACTGATACCATCGTTCCATATGAAAATTTTAATCAGTTTTTGGACTTCGCACATTCTATTTTGCAAAACAATAAAATTGAGTATCTATTATTTGGGCATTTAGGAGATTGCCATCTGCATTTTCATGTTATTTATACTAAAAAACAAACAAAAATTATTAAAGATATTTATCAAAAAATTATCCGAGAATCAGCTAAATTAGGAGGAGTATATTCTGCAGAACATGGCACAGGGAAAAGAAAAACAATAGATTTTTTGGAATGTTATGGAGAAGATGCAATTAAACAAGTACAAAAATGTAAATTGTCTTTTGACCCAAATAACATATTGAATCAAGGTAATATAATAAACATAAAGGGTGTGTAATGAAATCATCAATCTTAAAAAACGATATTAAATCATTTAAAACTAATTTTTCAAACAATGATAAATCAAGAGTAGCTCGAAATGCATTAACTATTTCTAATTTAAATGATATTGCTACTAATTGGGATGCCTATAGTAAAGTAAATTATAATTTCTCTAATGTAGTAAAAGGGGAATTAAGTAAAGTTACAAATCAAAAATCTAGTGGGCGTTGTTGGGGTTTTGCAGGATTAAACTTGATGAGAATTTCTGTATGTGAAAAATATAAATTGAAAAATTTTGAATTTTCACAAAACTACTTTATGTTTTTTGATAAGCTTGAAAAATCAAACTATTTTTTAGAGAATATTTTATCAACTTTAGATGAATCATATGAAAGTCGATTAATCTCTTGGTTATTAAGTGAACCCGTAAATGATGGTGGTCAATGGGATATGTTTACTAACCTTATTGAAAAATATGGTGCAGTCCCACAATCAGTGATGCCAGAGAGCTTCCAAAGTAGCAATTCACGCTTCATGAATGTGTTATTAACACGAAAACTACGAGAATATGCAAGTGTACTTAGAAGTGAATATCAAGCAGGCAAAAAAGTTGCAGATCTTAGGAGCAGTAAAACTGAAATGATGTCCACAATCTATTCAATGTTATGTATGTTCTTAGGTACTCCTCCTGAAAAATTTGATTGGTCATTTACTGATAAAAAGAAAAAGTTTAAAAGATTTAATGATGTAACACCACAAACATTTGTTAAAAAACATGTTGGGATGAATTTGAAAGATAAAGTATGCCTTATTCATTGTCCAATGTCTAATAAAAAAATGAATGAATTATATACTGTTAAATATTTAGGTAATGTTGTTGGTGGCGATATTATTAAGTATGCCAATGTGGAAATTGAAGAGCTAAAAAATGCAGCTATCAAATCAATCAAAAAAAATGAAGCGGTTTGGTTTGGATGCGATGTTGGTAAATGGTTGAATTATGGTAAAGGTGTAATGGATTTAGATATATTTGATTATGAAAATTTACTCGATATATCTTTTAATATGGATAAAGCAACTCGATTAGAGTATGGAGAAAGTGTCATGACACATGCTATGTTATTTACTGGAGTTGATCTTATTAAAAATAAACCACAAAAATGGCGTGTTGAAAATAGCTGGGGTGATAAAGGTGGTGATAAAGGATATTATTTAATGACCGATAAATGGTTTGACCAATATAATTACGAAGTAGTGGTAGATAAAAAATATTTACCTAAAAAAATATTATCACTATTTAATCAAAAGCCAAAAGAATTACAACCTTGGGATCCAATGGGCTCATTAGCAAAATAAAACATATATGCTTACATATATAATATATCTTTGTTTATCACCATTTGTGATGTTATTGATATTTTTGTTCTCAATTGTAAATCAAAAAATAAGAACTAATTTTATTAATGGATACAGAACTCGTCAAAATGCAAAACGAGATATTATTAAAGGAGCTTCTGGAAAACAGATTATCATTATGCATGCGGCATCGGCTGGAGAATTTGAGCAGCTAAAACCAATACTGAGAGCAATAGATAAAAGTAAATATTTTGTAGTACAAACTTTTCTCTCTCCAACAATTTATGAAACGGAATCAAATAGTACTCTTTTTGACACCTGTTGCTATCATCCATTAGATTTACCTTGGTCTGCTTTATTCTTTTTGAAATCATTTAGGCCAAACATATATTTAACTACAAGACATGATATTTGGCCTCATCATTTGGTCATTGCAAGAATNCTAAATATTAAATGCTATTTAATAAATGCCAATCTATATCANAATTCNAAAAGNCTTAANCCAATNTTAAAATCATTGAATAAGTTTGTATTTNATAAGTTTGATAAAATTTTAACAGGATCAGATACTTTNAAAAATATATTTANTCAATTGGTGCCTGAAAATAAAATTATAGTTACTGGNGATTCACGCTTTGATCAAATNNTATANAGANNNNAAAATTCNAAATCATTTNATCAATTTAANNAAAAACANAAATATATTATTTTTGGAAGTATAGATGATGCTGATTTAAAAATTATTAAAGAGGCAATAATCAAATTTGATAATCCATGTAAATACATTATTGTNCCACACGAAGTTAATAAATCTTTTATTAATAAAATTGAATCTATGCTTAATGATATTAATATAAATAATATCTGCTTAACAAAAATGACAAACCATTCGATTGATGATTATAAGTGCATCATAGTAGATACCGTTGGAAATCTTTTAGATTTATATAAATATGCTGATATTGCATATGTAGGATCAGGCTTCACTCATGGAGTNCATTCAGTNATTGAACCTCTAGCTCAAAATTGTATTGTATGCTATGGACCTAAAATTGATATTTTAGATGAAGCTGTTGAAATAACCAATTTNCAAATAGGAACAGTAATTAATAATTCTAATGAACTATTAACTATATTTCAATTAATTGAAAATCACGAATTAATTGTATGCAAACAACAATCTGGATTAGATTATATCAATAATAAAGGAATCTCAACAAAAAAAATATTAAATCATCTATATGGAGAATAAATGAGAACTCTGATATTTATATTATTATTAACAATTATATATCCTGAAAAGTTTGTATACTCAGTTNGTTTTAGNTTCTTAAATGTAGGNCAGGCAACTATTTCTTCAANAANNGAANATGAANACTCTATTAATATTAATACTCTTATTCAATCAAACAAGTTTCTAGATAGACTGTATAGAGTTCGTGACCAAATTGATTTAGTNGTAGATGCTGGTGATTATTCATTAAAAAAAATTGAGAAAAATATAGTNGAAGGNAATTGGAAACAAAATTATAGTGCACAAATNGATTCTAATAANAATATTATATCAAANGNTAATTTAATTCAAAATGACAAATTATTATTTGATCCCATTTCAGTTTTATATAGNTTGAGNACTAANGANCTNAAATCAAATGATAAATATGAATATCATATTTTAGGNGAAGATGAAATAAAATCNTTAACNACTGAAGTTAGNAATAATNAAACAGTCAAAGTNCCNGCAGGTAAGTATAATTGTATTAAAGTTGTNCCCTATTCAAATNATNNNAANAATATTTTTAAAGAAAATGGNTATATGACCGTTTGGTTTTCAAATGATAAGNAAAAAATTCCTGTTAAGATTGAATTGAAAACAAATATAGGCAACCTTGTTTTAAAACTTAAAAAAATACTTCCTTAANANATATGAAGAAAATGNTAATTATTACCAACCCTTATAGTGGNAAAAAACAGGGACAATCAATTCTNAATAATATTATTAATNTATTAGANNATATACCTCATANAATCATTGTATCTGATTATAAAAACCATCCATATGATATAGCGAANAATATAGATTTGGATTTATTTCAAGGAATTTGTGTTATTGGTGGTGATGGAACTATGCATGAAGTAATCAATGGCATGCTAAATCGACAAGATAAAAAACAGATNCCACTAGGATTAATNCCAGGAGGAACTGGAAACTCATTTATGCATGATATGGAATGTTTAAATCCAATTGATGCTGCTAAAAAAATTATACAATTAAAAAATCGAAAAATTGATTTAATCAAAATAACAACAAACAAGGAAGTAGTATTCTCATTTAATGTTGCTGGATGGGGGATTCCGCCAGATATTAATATTTTAGCGGAAAAAATGAGATGGCTTGGAATGCAGAGATATAATATTGCATCATTAATTGAAATTATGAAATTAAAAAAACGTAATTGCCAACTTATCATTAATGACAAAACTACTTTAGATGATTATTCATTTGTTTTATGTTGTAATACAATACATACAGGGAAAGGAATGAAAATTGCTCCAAAAGCAAAATTAGATGANGGTTTAATGGATGTAATTGCTGTTAAAAAAACAAATCGANTACAACTCCTCAACTTATTTCCTAAAATATTTTCAGGAAACCATATTAATCATCCANTTGTTAAATATCATCAAGTCAAATCAATATCTATTNAACCTGATATTAATTCAGATTTAATANTAGATGGAGAAATTATTGGAGAAACACCTTGTGAAATGGAAATTGTATCTGATGCAATAGAAATTTTTAATTAGATAGACGAGCTTTAATTATTTGATCAGCAAATTCTCTAAAAGCACCTTNGCCACCAGCTCTCTTAGTAATATAATCTGGCGAAAATGAATCTAAAATTGGACTATTTATGGGCATTGAAGAAAGNCCAACTTGATTTAANAACTCTATATCATTCAAATCATCACCAATATATGCAACTTCATCGATTGATATATTTAATGAAGAGCAAATTTGGTTCATNCGATTCAATTTTTGTTTTTCATTAATATATACTTGATTGATTTGAAGTTTTTCAGCTCTTCGTAAAACAATTTCAGAATTTTCACTAGTAAGAATAATAGTTGGAATATCTAATTCCCGTAATAGCTGCACTCCCATACCATCATATGTTGAGAAACATTTCATTTTCTCTCCATCAGATGTGTAGTACATGCCNGAATCAGTCCAAACTCCATCAATATCTGTAGCAACAACTTTGATTTTTTTTGCTTTTTGAANAAAGTGACTATTCATTTTACCAATCAATATTTTCTTCTAATATTACAGTATCTACAGGAATAGTAACATTGGCTGTTTTACCAATTAATTNATTTATCTTCATTGGACTGATTCCAGTACCTGGTCCTTTTGTAGTAATATTTTCTAAAGTGATAGTTTCTCCTTTTGCAATATTAGTTGCTGAAACTATGCTTTTAGCTAATTTCTTAAATATTGGTGCTTCAGANTCTTGCATCTGTTTATCATAACCACCCATTGCTTGTTCAATATTTCTAATATCTCTAACCATTTTTTTAAAACCTTGAGGCTCTAATGATGCAGCATGATCTCCCCCTTTCATTGTTCTATCTAGGGTAAAATGTCGCTCNATTATTTTAGCTCCTAAGGACACTGANGCTATAGGCACAGCAATGCCTAGCTCATGNCCAGAATAGCCAATGACACAATCTGNAAATTTCTCATTAAACGTAGTAATNACATTNAAATGTATTTGATCAAATGATGTTGGATATGTTGATGTGCANTGCAAAATACCAATCTGGCTATTGATTTTAGAAATTAATGCTACTGCTTTTTCAACAGTGTTCATATCTGACATNCCTGTAGAAATAATTAAAGGTTTATTTTTTTTTGCCGCATGTTCAAGCAANGGAAAGTTGGTTATATCTGCCGAAGCCATCTTGAAAAATGGAACTCCTAAATCATCTAAAAAGTCTATACTTTCTTCATCCCATCCAGATGCAGCNAAATCTATATTGTGCTTATTAGAAAATTCAAATAATGTTAAATAGTCTTTTTCTGATAATTCTAATGCTATTTTATGTTCTCCATATGTATTACCAAAACTATTATTATTTACATAAGGCATATTAAGACCTTCTTTAGTCAAGATTCTATCTATANTTCTTTTTTGAAANTTTACACAATCAGCTCCACAATCNTTTGCCTCTAAAATTAGTTTTTTAGCAATGTCAATATCACCTTGATGATTAATCCCTATTTCTGCGATGATATATACCGGATGGCTATTACCAATGAATCTATTATTNATTTTGATTTCAGACACTAAATATGACCTTTATAATGAATGTAAAATTAATGATTAATATATCCAATTTCTAGTGAATATATTTTNGGCAAATGTGCCAAAATTTGTCTCCAACTATTTCCNCCATTATTACTAAACCATACTGAACCACTTGTAGTACCTAGATATAANCCAGTATTCGATAAANCATCAGCCACCATACATCTACTTAATACTGTAAACCATGCATTCCATATAGGAAAACCAATATCTTGCCGATACCAAGACTNCCCTTGATTTTGCGTACTATAAACTGCTGGTTGTCCATTAGTACATATCCTTGACCAAATATCAGTACCTTCCATAGGGAAGGTCCATAACCTATTGATATCATGNGGATCTAAACATATAGAAAATCCTTTATCTCCTGTATCTAATTTTTTTCCTATATGCTTCCATTTATTCTTGCCTAAGGTCATCGCATATATACCAGATTGATTTTGTTGAAATAGCATATTGTAATCTTGGGTATGGCTTAATAAACAATATGGATTTTGGTTATTAGANTCTGATAAATTAAAATTTAAACAACTCCATGTTTCACCATAATCNTTACTTTCAAATACACCGCCATGTGCCATACCAATAATAATATGAGTTTTATCATTNGGATTAATTAAAATAGAATGTAGCTTTTGATATTTTAAGAGCTCCTTAGATTGATTTTTAATTACATTTTGAATATGTTTGTCTTTATTAAATCCTTCAANACTATTCCAAGTCTTTCCATCATCGTTTGATCGAAACAGACCCTGAGGTGATGTGCCTGCATACCAAACTCCAGGTTCAGATTGATGNCCAGGNACAATTCGAAAAATATGAGCAAACTCTAAGTCNTTACTTTGAGGTNGTTTTTCTGCTGACTTCCATGTTTTTCCAAAATTTTCCGTACGAAATATNGTAACTCCATGTTCTTTAGTTTTAGCAGCCATTAAAATAGTTTTATTATTTCTATAGTCTAAAATCATATGATGAATGATTGNCCCTAGTAAATGAGGNCCATTAATTTCCCATACTAATCTTTCTGGATTTGAATAGTATACAAAGCCTCCNTTGCTTGTACTTACAAATANTAAAATCTCTGATTGGTCAGTTTTAGTATCTNTTGGGTGTGTTTTTTCTTCAATTTGATGCATTAGTATTGTATTTGTGTTTTTGCTTTAGAATACATATTCAACATCTAATTTACACTAAAGTAATATTAGATGAAATATAATTTATAAAGAGGAAAATTTATCTGTATATTTAAGTAAGCATTCAGCAATCCCTGGTTCAGTCATTGAATGNCCGGAATCTTGTATTATATGAAAATTTGCTTTAGGTAAGCATTTATGTAATTCCCATGCAGAAACCATAGGACATACTACATCATATCTNCCCTGAANAATCACTGTAGGAATATGATGAATTTTATTAACATTTTCTAATAGCCAACTATCTGATTTAAAAAAACCCTTATTNGTAAAATAATGGCACTCNATCCTNGCAAATGCTTCAGCAATTTTGGNGTCCCCAAAATGATGTAATGATTTATTACTTGTATATAATTTNCTAGTACTTGCTTCCCATATAGACCAAGCTTTAGCTGCTTTAACACGAATGTTTTCATTATCTGATGTTAACCGTTTATAATANGCTGCTACCAAATCATTTTGTTCTTNGACTGGAATTGGTTCCAAATATTTCTCCCATGCATCTGGATAGATATAAGANGCNCCTTCTTGATAAAACCAATCAATTTCTTTTTTTCGNAGTAAAAATATACCACGCAAAATTAATCCCTTACATCTACTTGGATAAGTAATTGAATATGATAGTGANAAGGTTGANCCCCAACTNCCACCAAATACAACCCATGTATCAATAGATAATTCTTCTCTGATTTTTTCAATATCAGAAACTAAATCCCAAGTTGTATTTTCCTCCAATTCTGCATGCGGTGTACTTTTACCACACCCCCGTTGATCAAAAATAATGATTCTCCATTTTTCAGGATTAAAGTATTGAGCATAAATTGGCTCAATTCCGCCACCTGGTCCGCCATGCAAAAATATCACCGGGCTACCATCTGGATTTCCATACTCTTCTATATTAATAGTATGAATATCAGATACGTTTAAAAAGAATTGATTATATGGATTGATTGGTGGGTATAATATTTCTTCTAACATATTAATATAACCTTTTCTTGCACACTCTGTTTTTTAATGTTTTTCCTAAGGCAAATTTATTCAAATTATCTGCGAATTGGTCAATCATATCTTTTTGATAATCCGGATAATTTCCTGAAATATGTGGAGATAACAAAACATTATCTAAATCAAACAATTTACTTGATTTCTCTAATGGTTCCTGTTCAAAAACATCTAATGCTGCTCCACTAATAATTTTATTTTGAAGTGCTTCAATCAAATCATTTTGCTTAATAATTTTGCCTCTTGCAATATTAATAATTTTTGCAGTTCTTTTCATTAATTTTAATTCTTTTAATGTAATTAAACGCATTGATAACGGTGTTAAGGGACAGGCAATAACAACATAATCACTACTTTTTAACAAAATCTTTAAATCGGCAAGGGGCAATAATTGATTTACAAATTTATTAGAATCAATTTTTTTTTGCAATCGCCTTGTAGCAATTACCTCCATGCCAAAGGCCTTTGCTTTCTTGGCAATTGCTTTACCAATGCTCCCATAGCCTATAATGCCAATTGTTTGATATTTAAGTTCTGTTATTTTTTTTGCAATATCCCATTGAGACCATTGCTTGTTATCCTTAAACACTTCAAACTCTTTAATCATTTTGCTAAAATATAAAATTGTACCCATAACATATTCTGAAACAGGGCCTGCATGAATCCCAGAGGCATTGGTAATAATAATTTTACTCTTCAATACTTCTTCAAATAAACTATTTTCTATACCTGCAGCACCTATTTGTATCCATTTTAACTGAGATGTGTCACAATCAAAAAAATCAGGTTTAATTTCATAACAATGTAAAATATTGAGCTTATCAATATTATTTTTGATATCATTGACTGAACAAAGTTGGATGAAGTTAAATATTTCAGGATTCTCCAAATTGCGAATAAGCCTATTCTTTAACTCAATATATTTATTATTATTTGCTGTAAGATGTAGACCAACTTGAAACATAAAATACTACTTATTCACAAAAATTATTTCAGATTCTAACAGTCCCCAATCAGTATATGTTTTTACTTTCATTTGACCATCATTAGACCAGTAAAAAAGATCTTTCTCTCCTTTACGGCCAGAATTAAAAGAAATAGGTTTATCAAAATCATCAGGAAGCTCAAGCTTTAATGCAGTACCGGTATATCGAGATAGAGCTCTAGATTGGCAGCTTTGTAAAAACATAAAAACAAAAACAATACCTATTATATAAATGAACTTATTCATCATCTCTCCTTAGTTTTTAAAAATATCTTGTAAACTTTGATAGTTTAACTTGCCAAATTTAATATTTCTAACTGCTCTTACTACCGCCTGTGCTCCTTCTATTGTTGTAATTGCTGTCACTTTATATTTAATTGCAGCTCTACCAATTTCATATTCATCATATCTAGATTGTTTTCCTAAAGGAGTATTTATAATTAATTGAATATTATTATTTTTGATTTCATCTACTACATTAGGACGTCCTTCTCCAACTTTATATATTTCTTTACACTTAACACCATTTTCAACTAATACCTTAGCAGTTCCTGTAGTTGCAATAATATCAAAACCAAATTCTTTAAAATCTCGTCCAATCGGTATAATATCCATTTTATCCGATTCATTAACTGACATGAAAACGGCCCCATGAGTAGGAAGCCTATTACCAGCTCCCAGAGTAGCTTTCGCATATGCAGATCCTAAATTATCATCAAAGCCAATAACCTCTCCTGTTGATTTCATTTCAGGTGATAAAAATAATGATTGATTAGGAAACTTATTAAATGGAAACACCGGCTTTTTAATTGCAATTAGACCTTTACTGCTATCATGTTTTAGTTTCAAATCTTTAATTTTTATACCTGCCCCCACTTGCACTGCTATTTTAGCAAGTGGAATATCAATGACCTTGCTAATAAATGGAATAGTTCTGCTTGCACGCGGATTCACTTCAATAACATATACAACTTCATCTTTAACCGCAAATTGTATATTAATAAGACCAACCGTATTAAGCTGTAAAGCCATAGTTTTTGTATACTTTTCAATTGTTTTTTTTGATTTTGAACTTAACTCATACGGAGGGAAAACACAAGAGGAGTCCCCTGAGTGAATCCCTGCTTCCTCAATATGTTGCATAATTCCAGATATGAAAACATCTTTGCCATCACATATAGCATCCACATCAAATTCAAATGCATTTTCTAAAAATGCATCAATAAGAATAGGATGATCTCCTGATACTAAGGCCGCCTTCCCAACAAAAGTTTTTAATGCATCATCATCATATACTATTTGCATGCCACGCCCACCGAGNACATATGAGGGCCTAACTAAAACTGGATATTTAATTCTATTNGCAATTTTTTGAGCTTCATCAACTGAAAATGCCGTACCCCAACTTGGTGCNGGAATATTTAATTGCTTTAATATTTTGCCAAACTTTTTCCTATTCTCNGCTAAATCAATAGAATCAGGGCTAGTACCTATTATATTAACACCATTTNNTTTTAATNCAGAGGCAATATTTAGAGGTGTTTGACCACCAAATTGAACAACTACACCATCAGGNTTTTCAAAATCAATAATATTCATAACATCTTCAAATGTTAATGGTTCAAAATACAATCTATCAGCAATATCAAAATCTGTTGATACTGTCTCTGGATTACAATTAATCATNATTGTTTTATATCCAAGGTCTTTCAAACCAAATACGGCCTGTACACAACAATAATCAAACTCAATCCCCTGACCAATACGATTAGGACCACCTCCTAAAATAATGATTTTTTTTCCTTCTAATGGAACAATCTCATTCTCTTGTTCATATGTTGAATAACAATATGGAGTTAGTGCTTCAAATTCAGCGGCACANGTATCTACAACTTTATATGTNGGNATAATCTGATTTTTTTTTCTAAACTGACGTACCTGCTGAGGAGTTTTATTATATTTAAATCCAATTTGTATATCAGAGAAGCCTTCTTTTTTCAATTCTATAATATTTTTTTTATTAAATGAATTAGATTGATTTTTAATATCTACAATCATTTTAATTTCACTNAGAAACCAAGGGTCTATTTTAGTTTGTGTATGTATATCTTTAATACTATAGCCATCNTCAATAGCTTGTTTAACTTTNANCAANCTAAATGAAGTTGGATATCCTAGTTTACCTAAATCTAGCTTNCTATATTTAGTTTCTTTAGGNTCCATTCCATTTAAGCCNACCTCTAATGANCTATAGGCTTTTTGAATACTTTCTCGAAATGTTCTTCCAATGGCCATNACTTCACCTACTGACTGCATTTGAACACCTAAAATNCCTGACGATGTAGGNAATTTTTCGAAATCAAAACGAGGAATTTTCGTCACAACATAATCAATGCTTGGTTCAAAAGCAGCTTTTGTCTTACCTGTGATATCATTAGGCAACTCATCTAATGTATACCCTACTGCTAATTTTGCTGCAACTTTAGCAATAGGNAATCCCGTAGCCTTAGAGGCAAGAGCAGAGGATCGACTAACTCGAGGATTCATTTCAATAATAATCATTCTACCAGAATCTGGATGTACTGCAAATTGGACATTGGAACCTCCAGTATCAACTCCAATTGTTCTCAAACACTCTATTGACCAATTTCTCATAATTTGATATTCTTTATCAGANAATGTTTGAGATGGAGCAACTGTAATNGAGTCCCCCGTATGAACACCCATGGGATCTATATTNTCAATTGANCATACAATAATTGCATTATCATTANGGTCTCGCACTACTTCCATTTCAAATTCTTTCCANCCNAGCAATGANTCCTCAATAAGNACTTCATTAATAGGACTTGCCGAAAGTCCTTTTTCAACGAGTTCTTGAAATTCCTCAATNTTATAAGCAACAGACCCTCCTGTTCCTCCCATAGTAAATGATGGACGTATAATCATTGGAAATGGAATTANATCAATCATTTTTTNGGCATCATCTAAAGAATTNACAAAACCACCCTNTGCAGTTTCGATACCAATATTATCCATTAAAGTTTTAAATTTTTCTCTATCTTCTGCTTTTTCAATAGCATCTACATTGGCTCCAATAAGCTCTACATTATATTTTTTTAATATACCTGCTTTTTCAATTTTAATAGCTATATCTAATGCTGTCTGCCCTCCAACCGTTGGNAACAATGCATCAGGTCTTTCTTTTTTAATAATTTGTTCTACTGAATCAACCGTAATTGGTTCAATATAGGTTGCATCTGCAAGATTCCTNTCNGTCATGATAGTAGCAGGATTGGAGTTTACTAATATAATNCGATANCCTTCTTCTCTTAATGCNTTACAGGCCTGTGTTCCTGAATAATCAAATTCACATGCTTGNCCAATAATGATTGGTCCNGCTCCAATNATCATAATAGATTTAATATCGCTACGTTTAGCCATTNTTAAATTTTTCCATTAACTTAATAAAATCATTAAAAAGATATCTNCTATCATGAGGACCAGGGCTTGACTCTGGATGATATTGTACAGAAAAGGCAAAGTGCTTTTGTGCATTTAGNCCTTCAACAGTTTNNTCATTTAAACTTAAATGAGTAATTACTACATCNNTAGGTAATGAATCAGCTTTTACTGCNAACCCATGATTTTGNCTTGTTATTTCTACTTTNCCATTNGCTAAATTNTGAACAGGATGATTNCAGCCTCTATGCCCAAATTTTAATTTATATGTTTCTCCACCTAATGCAAGTGCTAGAATTTGATGTCCTAANCAAATACCAAAAATAGGTTTAATTCCCAACAATTCTTTTACAGNTTGAATACCATANTCAACGGCTGCNGGGTCNCCAGGACCATTAGATAAAAAAATNCCATGAGGNTTTTTTGATAATATNTTTTTTGCTGAAGTNTGTGCNGGCACTACNGTNACATAACAACCACTATTAGCTAACAAGTTAAGTATATTGGTTTTNATTCCATAATCAATAGCTACAATATGAAATTTAGAGTCTTTNTCACCTATTACATAATCCTTTTGACATGTGACAACTTGTGCCANNTCTAGNCCTGACATTTTNGGCACTTTTTTTATTTTAGCTAATAATGATTTTGAATTTAAGTCTCGACTGCTAATAATAGCATTCATNGCACCTTCATTTCGAATAATTCTAGTGAGCATCCGTGTATCAACCCCTTGAATACCTACAATTTTATTATCATCAAGGTACTTTCCAATAGGCTGTGTAGAGCGATAATTGGAACTGATGATTGATTCCTGCTTAATAATAAAACCTGAAACTTGAATTTTATCACTTTCAACATCAGCAGGATTAATCCCATAATTACCAATATGAGGTTGGGTCATTGTTACTAATTGCCCACAATATGATGGATCTGTTATAATTTCTTGATAACCAGTCATGCCGGTATTAAAACAAATTTCCCCCTTAGCCTCACCTATATAACCAAAGCTATAACCTTCTAATATTACACCATTTTCTAAAACTAATTTTGCTAATTTCTTTTCTTTAATCATAAAATTATTTTGTATAAAAAAATAGCTCCTCAAGGGAGCTATTCTAGATTTATATTAAATTGGCACATAATTGCATGTTCAAAATTAAGATAGGTAACATATTTTAACAAGCACGAATATATATATCTTATTAACTTTCTATTATGAAATATTTACGATTATTTATATTTGCTACCTTTTTATTAGTAATTGGAAATCTATTTTCACAGGTATTTTTTTTAGTTACCAATAGTAATTATCAAGATATTTTACCCGAAGGACAATCTCAAATTAATTTTGAAAATGATGAAGTTACATTAATTGAGTGGGAGCTGTCTGGGGATGCTAATTGGGAAATTGATTCCACAACTGCATATTCAGGATTGCATAGTATTAAAGCTGGTAATATTACTCATAATGAATTTTCTAACTTATCAATAACTATTGATGTATATGAATCTGGGCCACTAGAATTTTATTATAGAGTAGATTCTGAATATAGTGTTTCAGGGGACTATTTTTATGATGGGTTAGAATTCTACATTGATGGTGAATTGCTTGCACAATTCCAACCTGATACTGATGGTGATTCTAATTGGCAATATATTAACTATCCATTAGAAGTAGGAATTCATACAATCACATGGTCCTATACTAAAGATGATAACGATGGTGGTACTGCATCTGATGAGGACACTGCATGGATTGATGAATTAACTTTTCCACCATCAAATTTAACAGAAGATTTTGCTATTACAGTAGATCCTCAAAATATGTCAAGCGGCTTATTTAGTGCATTTGTCCATCCATTAAATAATGAATATTCACGAATGAAGGCAAAAGGAGGTACTTTTGCTGATTTTGATTTGGATGGAGATTTAGATTTATTCTATGGATACACACAATCACATTATTTTGAAAACAAGGGTACACACTTTGTTGAATTAACAGATGATATTAATTTAAATG
This sequence comes from Fidelibacterota bacterium, assembly GCA_002701525.1. Taxonomy (GTDB): domain Bacteria; phylum Fidelibacterota; class Marinisomatia; order SCGC-AAA003-L08; family D37C17; genus SCGC-AAA003-L08. Next base: position 73,282 of record NZVQ01000020.1, read on the forward strand.
ATGCAGGCATTAGAGGTGTTGTTGTTGGTGATATTGATAATAACGGATATCCTGATATATTAAAATGGAGGTATTATTTTGACACTGATAGAAGTCATTTTGCATTATTAAATTTTGGAAATCATTATTTCGAAACGGTACGCTATTTAGATAGTGAATTAATGGAAAATCTGCATAGTCAAGGGTTTATAGATGTTGACCTTGATGGAGACTTAGATATAGTTGCTGTTGAAAAAGAAGGAGATGCTCAATTTTACTGCTATATTAATCAAGGATTAGATGATGATGGAAATCCAATATTTGAATTAGGATACCAATTTGAAAGAGATGATGATGATAGTTCTTCTCGAACATTAGCTATTGCAGATTATGATGGAGATGGAGATCAAGATATTTTTGTGCCTAGAAAACTAGGCAATAATTGGTTATTTGAAAACCAATATATAATCAGTGATATGAATGAGACTATATATCAAAATAATCCAGCAGAAATGTTTATTGAAAAATCAACAATATTATCACTAGATGATAGTGCTATAGAAATTGAAGGCAGCACAGGATATGGTGCAGCATGGGGAGATTATGATAACGATGCAGACTTTGATTTATATTTATCTAACTGGGGTAAAAATAGATTGTATCGTAATGATAATGGGGTATTTATTAATGTTGCTGATATATATAATTTAGAATCTGATTCATTAAGTAATGGTGCAGGTTGGGGAGATTTCAATAATGATGGAATGCTTGATCTGTGGGCAGCAAATTTTAAACGAGAAGATGATGTTTATATCAATAATGGAGATAATACTTGGGATGATTCCTTTAATCCTATGTTTATGTCTGCAACTCAAGATGTAGTTGCAGCAGATTATAATAATGATGGAATGCTTGATATGTTTACACCAGGCCTACAAATGGCCCATGGGCATGGACCTGATGGACAAGGATATAAATATACTAGTTTATTATTTGAAAATATTTCATTAGACTCTATACCAAATAATCATTCATGGATCAAATTAGATTTAGAAGGAGCTAAAAGTGGTTTTACCAATAATGGATGGAGTACAAAATCTAATAAATCAGCTGTAGGAGCTAAAGTTATTATTGAGACTAATACCGGATCCTATTTCAGAGAAATTATTGCAGGAAAAGGCCATGGTAGCATGGACCCCTTGCAATTGCATTTCGGATTAGGAAATAGTGCCTATATTAATAATATTAGAATACAGTGGCCTAGCCTTGACACATTAACTAATACACATAAAATTACTGATATTAATGGACCTATAGAATTAAATACTATTTATAAGATAGTAGAAGATATTGGATTTGTTAGCAATAAGGGTGATGTAAATAATGATTCAGATGTCAATGTAGTTGATGTAGTGCAAATTGTTCAAGAAATTTTATTTAATTATTACAATTTTGGAACAAGTTCATTTTGGGCGGCTGATTTAGACTATTCTAATGAACTAAATGTTCTAGATATAACAAAATTAGTAGAATTTATAATAATACACTAATGATTCAAAAAGCTCGAATATTTTGTTTGATTGCCCTCCATATTTTGATTCTATTACACATATTTTATTGGGGAGATAATGTGGTCGGCAGCGTTGACTTCCAAGAATTCTTTCACTCTTTTGTAAAGTACGGAATAATTAATGCAGGAGTTATATTAGTGATTGTTGCATTTATTACAACATTGATTTTTGGACGATTTTTCTGTGGTTGGGGATGTCACTTTGGGGCGATTCAAGAGTTAGCTTGGTTTATTTTAAAAAAAATGAATATTCAACCAAAAACTATTGATTCAAAATTAGTTACATTTCTCCCATTGCTAATTCTTATACATTTATATATTTTGCCTAATCTGTTTTTTGCTACAGAAACAAATTGGCATATATCTGTTAATTTGAAAGACCCAAGCATATGGGCATTTTTACCTGGAGCAATAATTGGTACTTTAACCTTTATTGTTGATGGGTTTCTTATTGTCTACTTCCTAGGTAAAAAAGGATTTTGTCGATTTATTTGTCCTTGGGGAGCATTCTTAAAACTTCCAAATTCACTTGCATTATTTAAAGTGCGCAAAACAGGGGAGTGCACTCATTGTCATGTTTGTACAGACTCATGTCCAATTGGCATTGATGTTAATTATGAAATAAATAAATATACAAAAGTTACTAGTACAAATTGTACATCATGCATGCTATGCATCTCTGGATGCCCAAGTACTGCATTATCTTATTCATATCAAAATCCCTTGAAAGAAGATGTTTCATTATCATATTATTTACCTACAAAAAATAAATTTAAAAATATGATGCATAAATACACAAACTATGATTCTATTCGTATATATGATTGGATATATTTAATATTGATATTTGTATTTGCTAATACAATTGATGGCATGTATGGCATTGGCCATTTTCTAGCATATGGTATTGCAATCACTGCAGCATTTATAATTATTAATAATAAAATAGCTACTGTAGCAATTAAATATGCTTTAACTAGTTTAATATTGCTGTTTTTTATTTGGCATGGGTTCATCAAAATCAATATATATCTAGGGAATCAATATGCTGATGCTAATAATCCAAATTTATTACAAAGAACAATACAAGTTTATGCTCAAAAAATGGGTAAGTATTAATAAAAAAATAATTATATTATTCGATGCAAAATATTATCATTCAATTAATCTGTCCTGATCAAAAAGGTATTATTGCACAANTAACTGCAATACTATATGAATCAAATAATAACATTTTATCAATTGAACAGTACGTAGATAAAGAAAATGAAAAATTTTATATTCGTATATTAATTGAAAATAATGATATAGGCCGAGAATACTACTCAAAATTAGGCTCTTTAAGTAAAAAATTAAGTGGTCAATTAGCAATATTTAATGCAAATAGAAAACGCAATGTAGCTATAATGGGCAGCCTAGAAGAAGAACATGTTTATGATTTGTTAATCAAGCATAAATCAAAAGAACTCCATTGCAATATTCCTATTATCATTAGTAATCACGATAAATTACATGATGTGGCACAGCAATTTCATATAGATTTTAAAAAAATCAATACTGATACTATGAATATAAGTNATGCATTAGATGNTATATTACAAGAATATAAGATTGATGATATTATATTAGCACGGTTCATGCAATTGATTCCANGNGAGATTGTAAATCAATATCCAAATAAAATAATTAATATACATCATGGATTTTTACCAGCATTTAAAGGTGCACGCCCATATCGACAAGCATACAGCAAAGGAGTGAAGTTAATAGGAGCTACTGCACATTATGTTACAGAAGAATTAGATGAAGGCCCTATTATATGTCAAGATGTAATTGATATCAATCATAAAAACTCTATATCAGAATTAAGTAAGTTAGGACGAGAAATAGAAAAAAGAGTTTTATATCAAGCAGTTAAATCACATTTAGAACATAAAATCATTGTTCANAATAATAAAACGATTGTATTTGATTAATTATCTTCTTTCACGAATGCTGCTCCATCCCACTTAAATCCACTATACTCAAATCCTGAAAAATCATCTATATTGGTAATTTGATTTTCTGCAATATATCGAATTAGTTGACCTTTTACAGCTTTACCAAAATGTCCAGCTGCTGATTTTTTACCCTTTTTAACAACTTGGAAATCAATGGCAATAACATTATCACCTTTATTATAAGCTTTTCTATGTACTTGAGGTAATAAATCAATAACTAAATCTTCTTTTTCTAATTGTTCTGAAATGATTGGACTCCAATGATATTGAAGAGATAANACATTCATTTTTAATTTATAATCAGGAATAAGTGTCCGCGGTGTTACCATTCCAAATAAACCGCTAAATATATATATATGGTCATCAAGAAAATTTTGTGCCTTTTCATCTAAACTTTCCCAATTAAGATGTTCATATACCACTCCTGTATATCTCTCAATTGCATATGCACACTTGCTATTAAAAATGTCCTGATTCTGCCTATGGAACGCCATTGCTTTTTCTTCTGATGTACCATATACAGAACTTAAATTTTCATCCTCAATTAAACCTAGCAAACGTACTACTTGATTAACATGATGTTCAAATTGAAAATTAGTATCTGCAAAGATAACATCTTGAGAAATAACTTTACTTTTTCCTTCACTAGGGGGTATTAAAAATTTCATATAAGTCCTTTTAAAATAAGGTGGGAAATTTACAAATAAATTGTATTTAAAAGGAATTAATTCTTAAAGATAATGAATCATGTAAGTCTCTATCTAACATATATAATATATCTAACTTTTTCATGGCTTCACGCTTTTTACCTAATGCTAAATAACTTAATCCTAAATTATAATGAGATAGGATATGCTCAGAATTAATTTTAATTGCTTTTTTATATGATTTGGCAGCCACTTCATAATTTTTCAAAGAAGCTGACACTAAACCAATATAAAATAATGTTCTATAATCACCTGCATTGAGTTTATGTGACCTCTCAAATGCTAATTGTGCACTATTGTAGTCATTGATATTAAAATAACACTCACCTAATAAATAAAAAGCAATTGGATCATCACCATAAAAATATACATATTTATTAAAGTGACCAATAGCTAAACTGTGCAAACCCATCTGCTTATAAATTATAGCTAATTGATAATTGATTTCTGGATTTTCAGGAAATAAACTTAAAATATGTTGTAATGTAGTTGCTGATTGCAAAAATAAATTAGATTCACCATATGCAATGGCTAATGGGTATAATAAATCAACAGAATTACGATTATACTTAATGGCATGCAACAATAGCTTGATTGCTTCTTGTGGGTTATTTTGCTCAATCGCTATTTCTCCTAAATTTGTATATGCATTAATATTTAAACTATCAATTTGAGTTATTTTTTGATAAAATAATTTGGAATTCCTATAATCTTTAAGATTAAAATATGCTTCAGCTATATATTGATGAAAATCAATATTATTTGGTTCGCTAACTAATAATCTATTATATGTATCAATAATTTCAGAGTATCGCTGTTCTTTAATAAATATATCACCAAGTGTATTGAGAATATTTAAACTATCTGGATTATTAATAATATATGTACGCAAATATTCCATTGAGTCTCGATATTTTTCTTGATTGTAAAGTAACAAACCTAAGTTTTTATGAGGATTAAAATTGGTATGGGAAGACTTAATTGATTTTTTATATGAAATAATAGCATTGTCTTCATCTAAAATATTTTCATAAATAGTTCCAAGTAAATAATGTGCATCTCCATGATAAGGATTATTTATTATGAATCTACTTAGAGACTCTTTAGCTTTATTTTCATTATTCATCATTAAATATGAATAACCTAAGTAATAATAAGTATGTAGATAGTCTGGAGCCAATAATAATACTTGAGTTAGTTCGTTAATCGCTTGTTCAAAATTTTCTGATTTAATATAACATTGGGCAATATGATATCTAGCCTGAACATGATAAGGATCATTAATTAAAACAATATTAAATGCTTTAATAGCATCTGAATAAGAAGACAAATAAAATAAACATTCTGCCGTCATAAAACGTGCTAACATACTCATCTTATTACTTGCAATTATTTTTTGTAAAATGAGCAAGCATTCAATAAATTGCTCTTCCTCAAAATAATATTGTGCCTTTAAATAATGAGCTTTTTCATTATTATTTGTATAATTTATATATTGATTCATATATTCTACATATTCATTAAGATTGCCTTCTTTTTTATGCAATAAAGATAGATAGAAAAAACTATTATAGGCAGTAGAGTCTGTNTTTGATAGAAAATTAAAAGCATTAAGCATTTGCTTGGTATTAGTGGAATCTTTCATTAATAAATTGTAATAATATTCAAAATCTAATGATGAATTTGGTAAGCTTAATGCCTTGGAAAACATCTCAGCTGACTCCGAATATAGACCTCTATTCTTATAGGACTGAGCCAAATCAATAAAGGCTATTGCTGTATCTTCTGCTGTTTGATATAAAATATTTGCATCATTAAAGAAATCTTCAATAGCATAAATATTACTAATGCCCTCTAATGATTTGATTAATTTTTCTGATTTATCTAATAAAATATATTTATTTTGGTTATCATATATTTCACTAATCACATGCAATGAAGATAAAAGATTATCCTTAGGACTTAAGATGTTTTTTTGATATATAGAAATAGATTTTTGAATGTATGGTAGTGCATCTGAATAATTTTNTAATTTTATATATAATTCAGCAATTTTATCATATGTTGATGCTAATTCAAANCTNTTTTCTGAATAAATTGTTTGTTCGATTTCAAGAATTTTTAAGTAAATATTCAATGCCAATTCAAAGTTTTCATCTTCAATTAAAATCTCNGATTTATTCTTTAAATTCTTTATAGATTTTTCACTATGCAAATAGTTGACACCAAATATGATATTAGTTGATATCAAAAAATAAATTACTATATAAAATAGATTCATAATCATACTATGCTTGGAAGCTCGCTATGTTCCTTCATAATTTAACACTATAAAATCAATTGAAATTATTGTTTAATGAAGCATTGGACTAAATCTAGTTGGAAAAAATATTCTACACATCAGCAGCCTGAATGGCCTGATGAAAATAAGTATAAAAAAATAATTGATGAAATTTCTACTTATCCTCCTCTTATTTTTGATAANGAAGCNGAACTTCTGAAAAAATATTTAGCNGATGCATCAGAGGGTAAAAACTTTGTTATTCAAGGTGGNGACTGTGCTGAAACATTTATTGATTTTAATTCAAAATCAATACATGATAAATTAAAAATTNTGCTCCAAATGTCTGTAATTATAGCTCATGGTGCATCTTCTAATGTGATTAGGATAGGAAGAATAGCAGGCCAATTTGCCAAACCGCGCAGCTCTCAATCTGAAAAGCGAGGGAACACATCTTTACCATCATATAGAGGAGATGCAATCAACGATATTGCATATGATGAGACTTCTCGAACTCCAAACCCTGATAGAATTATTAAAGCCTATCATCAATCGGCTGCAACTTTAAATTTATTAAGAGCTTTTACTAATGGAGGTTTTACTGATTTAAGCAAGATAAAAGAGTGGAACGAGAACTTTATTAATAATTCTAATACTGAAGAAAAATATGATGAAATTGTCAAAAAAATAAATGAATCTGTAAAATTTTTTGAAACAATTGGCGGATATAATTCGAATCAAAACATGCCATTTAAAATGGCAGAATTTTTCACATCACATGAAGCATTATTGTTAGACTATGAATCTGCACTTACTCACAAAAATAATATCACTAATAAATGGTATTGCTGTTCAGCACACTTTTTATGGGTTGGAAATCGCACTAGAAATATTGATGGATCTCATATTGAATTTTTACGTGGTATCGGAAACCCTATTGGAATCAAAATCAGCTCCTCAATGAAGACTGAAGAATTATTGAATATTTGTAATAAGCTAAATCCTCAAAACGAAAAAGGGAAATTAACCTTGATTTCTAGAATGGGATCTAAAAAAATAAATACATATCTTCCTAATTTAATTAATGCTATACAAAAGGAAGGTATTAATGTGTTATGGATGTGCGATCCTATGCATGGAAATACATATAAACTAAAATCTGGTTATAAAACAAGAGACTTTGATACAATAATGAATGAATTAGAATCTTTTTTTTCTATTCATCATAATCTAGGGACAATACCTGGAGGAATACATCTTGAGTTCACAGGCGAACATGTCACAGAATGCCTCGGTGGTACAGATAATATTATTGATAATGATTTAAGAACTCAATATGCTACGGCATGCGATCCTAGATTGAATATTAATCAAAGCTTGGAACTTGCATACCGCATCACAAAATTATTAATAAAGAATAAGGAGAATAATAATGTCTGAATCCCCTATCAATGGTTATGGAGATAACTTAACTGTCTTTGGAACTCGTATTGGAGACTTATCTCCTGATGAACATGAGAAAATTGAAAAAAAACATGGAGGGTTTAATTACAAACCTCTAGAAAATGTCGTAGTATCTCATGTGCAAGATTCTTCAACATTAATATGTAGAAAGCCTAGTAATAATGATGTGGAAAAATATATAGAAGAAGAATTGCTAGATGGATTATGCTGTTATTCAGCAGTTAACCAGGGGCAATTAAATCAAACTATTGTTGATGCTGTCATTGCTCATTTAACAAAAGAAAAATTGCCAACGGTTCCAAGATCAATTCGACATAAATATATGAGTGCTTTTTTATTAGCAATAAGTAATTTTACAGAAATGGATCGAGTTATTCCTAAAGTTGCAGGAGTTGAAGCACCTGATCTAATGTTTAAGATTGCTAGGCGATGGGGATATAAAATTAAAAATATTGAAAAAGATAAGGCAATTATTGTAGGCGCAACTGGTAATTTCCATGGAAGATCCATGACGGCCATTTCACTATCTGACGATCCTGATTCTAGGCATGATTTTGGTCCATTCCTGCCTGGAATAGAATTGGTACCTTTTAATAATATCAATGCATTAGAAAAATTATTTGATGATAAAGGAGAAAATATTGCAGCATTTATGGCAGAGCCTATACAAGGAGAGGCAGGAGTAATTGTTCCTGATGATGATTATTGGCCCAAAGTACGTAAATTGTGTGACAAACATAATATACTTTTAGCCCTTGATGAAGTACAAACTGGATATGGTAGAACTGGAGAAAATTTTGCTCATCAACTTTATGATATCAAACCAGATTTAATGGGATGTGGAAAAGCTGCGGGTGGCGGTATATTGCCTATATCATTTGTAGCAGGACGAGACGAAGTAGTCAAAATGCTTACTCCAGGTTCTGAAGGGTCGACTTTCGGGGGATATCCATTAGCATCTGTTGTTGGAGTCTATGCTGTAAAAACAATTATTGATCAAAAATTAGCACACAATGCACGCATACGGGGTGCACAATTAATGCAACACTACTTAGGGTTAAAGGAGGAATTCCCAGATAAAATTAAAGAAGTACGTGGCAAGGGCTTATTAACTGCTTTTGAAATGCATAACCATAATCACCTTGATGGACATAAGGTATCTGTTGAATTATTAAAGCGAGGTGTTTATGCTAAGGAGACACATCATAGCACTGTCCGAATTGCTCCCGCATTAACAATTGAGGCATGGCAAATAGATGATCTTGCTGAAGCAATACGAGATGTAGTGTCTGGATTATAAGAAAATGTGAAATTAATACATAATTTTTATTATAAATTATCATTAATGAATTACCTAAATAAAAATAGCATATTTATATTATTATCATTATTCATATTTAATGCTTGTCAGGACCAAGCTGAGTTAACTATGGAACGAGGAATTCAATATTATGAGTGGAATAAGTTTGACCTTGCAATTTTAGAATTTAAGAAGGTAGTACACTTATTAAGCGATAAAAACCAAAATATGGACTATGAACAAATTCGGCTCTTGTCACAAGCTCATCATAATCTATCCATATCATATTCTAAAAAAGGGTGGAATCAAGAAGCAGAGGCTGAGGCACAAAAAGCATTCGACTTAGTTCCATCTAGCGAAAATAGAACTGTATTAGAATTACTTCAAGAACAAGCAAAATAAAAACTTAGCTTAATAATTATTATACTCATTGATTATCTGTCAAATCTGGTTCCAAAAAAGAATAACCTTAGATTACACTCCATTTGATTTAACCTTATAAAAATTCTTTTGCTAATACTTAATTTAGCTTCCATTTTACTGAAATCAAATTCACAACCACTATTTTTTATACCAATTATCAATCCAATAAAACCTAACAGATGATTTAAACTCGGTGAACTTACATTTAAGTAAGTAGTAATGAAATTAAAAATATAAAAATCTAAATTAAAAACTTGAAAAATTGAACTTAAGAAATAAAAATAAAATAAATAATGATATAAACTCCCTAATATCATTAAAGCTAGTGAAGAAATATAAAAAAATATCGATTTAGTAGTAAATTCTCTAGTACCAAATCCACTCTCCCTATCATTAAATATTTTTGTTACCTTACCCCATAAGTTACTTTTAATAATTTTTTGCTTAACATTTATACCTTGATTTTTAACCACAAATAATTGAAATAAAGCTTTTTTTCCCTTCAAATAATATTCACCTATATCAATTAAGGAAATATCTTTTTCATTACTCACATCATCTGCTACTGATTTTGATAATACAATACCTCCTTTAGGAGAATAGTTATTGATTCTCGAGGCTACATTGACACCATCACCATAAATATCAGATTCTTCTTGAATTACATCACCCTGATGTATACTAATACGTAGTTCGTACGATTTTTCTAATTTTTGCAGATCAATTGAAAATAATGCAGAATCTCGAGTACTTTCAAATTTCAGCAATAATCCATCGCCAAGATTTTTAAGTAAATCTCCATTATATTTATCAAGTAGACTCTTTACATCTTTTTCATGTTGTTTTACAAAAGATAAAGCAGTAGTCTGACTATCAGAAGATATTTTTGTATAATCAACAATGTCTGAAAAAACTATAACAGTTAATTTTGTTCCAGCATTCATATTTAAAAACCTATTAATTACTACTTCTTTAAAAACCTGACTTGATAATGATTGTATGACGTGATTTTTTCTTTATGTTGAGTTTTATTTAATTGAATATCATAGCCATCTATATTCTCAATTTCTTTAATCCCATCTATATGCATTTTTTTATCAATATAATCTTGATTCTTTTTCACTTTCTCTCTAGCAGAATAAGCATCTTTAGCTACTACTAAAATATTCATGTGCTGCTCATAAAATCCA
>NZVQ01000021.1:0-18001 GCA_002701525.1 Fidelibacterota bacterium
CATAAGTAGCTAAATGCTCTATAAACTTTAAATATGTCTCTTCTTCTTCTCTACCACCTCTAATTGAGCCTGCAAAATATATTTTCATAATCGTTTAATCTATGTTTATTTATAAGATTTGTTTACAAAAGATATGATAAATGTTTTATAAATACAAACAGCTCCTAATGGAGCTGTTTGTATAAAAATATTTATCTTTTTAAGTTTACTCAGCCCATGCAGCTCTTAATAACGTAACTGATGGATCCTCTGTATTAGCAACTAAAACATAACCATTTCTAACTGCTAAACCTTCACACTCTCCAGTTGATTCTGCGCTGTCATCAACAGTATAGTCAACTAATTGAGAAATAACACCTGAATCCCATACTGGGTTTGAAGGGTCAGTAATATTATCAGAGTAATAAACTTTAAAATCTAGAATTGCTTTGTCGATTCTAGTGTGTGGACTTTTTGTTTGCACTTTTTGAATTAGAGCATCTTGATTTCCTGCGCCCCCTTCACCTTCAACATCAATAAATTCCATTTCTACCTCACCTGACATTTCTATTTGGACGCCAGATGGTATAGTTATGGATTTAATTTCCTGTGAAAATGAGGTTGTGATTAAAATTATTGCTAGTAAAAGAATATGCATTTTTGTACCTTAATTATTAGATATATGTTATGAGTATGTTAGAATTTATAGTTTAAATGTTAGAATTGTGTTTGATATAGAGGTTATTTTTAATTTTTTTAGAATTTATAATATTAGGTTTGTATTAGTTATTTATTATTAAATGAACGGCTATAATAAACAATGATATCTTAAATAACTTTTTAAATAATAATTCTGGAATGAAATAGAGTATTTGCTTTCCAAAATTTGTACCAATATAAACTGCCAAAATCAATGGTATGAGAATTTTTATCTCTGCTTTGTAATCAATATTAAAAAAATAAATAAATAATGGTATCTTAGAAAGGTGAGTAATCATTTGAGCAGCAGCTTTATTAGCTATGATATGCTCCTTGTTAAAAGATTTGATTAGAAAGAAAGGTGCAATCAATGGTCCAACAGCACCTACAAAAATTGAGCTTAACCCTGCAACTAATCCAACTGGAACGAAAGATTTAACAATTTTTACTTTTTTTGGACCTTTTAAAAAAAGGTTCCATACAATAAATAAACCGATAAATGGTTTTAAGACTTCAACTTTAATCTCATTTGCTGATTGTACTTCAAAATAATAAATAAGTGCTATTATTATTCCTATAGAAAACAAGACTCCAATTAATGCTCCATTTAAAAATTGCTTGATAAGTTGAGGTTTTACATATTTTCTAAATACATAAGTTCGAATTGTGTTACTAAACAACTGAACCATACCATGTAAAGCAATAACTTTATAACCCTCAGGAATTATAACTGCCATGATACCTAATAAAATAATTCCCCCTCCCATACCTAACACGGCAGATATAGAAGAGGTAATAAATGCAGAAAAAATTAATATAATAAGATCATTATAAATTATAAATCCATAAAAGCTATTTTAGTTGATGATTATTATTTTTAAAATCAATTAAAAATAATTCAAGAATATATTTTATTCTTTCATGAGTATTTTTAAATATTTTATATGTATCTAATACATCAACCCATTCACAGTGAGTAATGTTTTCTTCTAAAGCAGGTATTAAAGGGGTATTCATATTTCCATTATATTTAAACGAATACCATGTAGTTTTTTTTAATTGAGACGTTCCATCAATTTTTTTAAAATAATAGGTTGGAACTAATTTTTTTATAGTTTTTAAATCTTTTTTTTGTATTCCTGTTTCCTCAAAAATTTCTTGCTTAGCTGTTTCAAGTTTGGTTCTATNTAATCCAATTTTACCTTTTGGNAAATCCCATTTANCTTTTTTAANGATAAATAGTATTTTGTTATCTGAAAATACTATNCCACCTGAAGTGTTAAGTGCATTATTAGAAATTTTTTTCATTATTAGCTACAAATTAGAATTTATATTATATAAAATATCAAATTGTTCCTTTGTNAANTTATCAAATTTAANNCCAGAAATTGAAATGTTATATTTTTTTATTTCTTTTGACCATTTTGGTGATTTTAATTTAATTTTATTTTCATACTTTAAACTACTTAAAACATATCGCATTGCATTCAATCTTGCAATTTTTTTATTATTTCCATTTATAATAATCCATGGGGAATGACTTTTTGATGTTTTCTCAAACATTTTTTCTTTATAGAATGTGAATANATCCCATTTTGCTGATACAATCAAATCATTTTCTGATAATTTCCAATATTTTAATTGACTATTTTCTCTTAATTTAAATCTTAATGATTGATTTTCTTTTTTTATTGATAAGTAAAACTTAATTATTTTCAATCCCTTATTTATTTGATTCAATTCCCAATCATTAACTTTATTTAAAAAATGTTTATACTGTTTTTTACTACAATAATTCATTGTAGGCTGTATTAATGCCCTTGAATAATACGACCTATCAAAAAATACAATTTCTCCTTTTTGTGGTAATAATTTTTCATATATCCTAAACCAATTTTTATTTTGATAATCTGTGGGAATTCCGAGCTCCACAATTCTAGTTTTTTTTGGGATTAAATACTCAGCAAATCGCTTAATTGTTGCACCTTTACCAGCAGCATCCCTTCCTTCAAATATAACTGCTACTTTTTGATTATTTTTAATTACTGATTCTTGAAGTTTTAAAAGTTCAATTTGTAATATTTTTTTTTCTTTTAAATATTCATGATTTGAAAGTGGTTTATCATATTCTTTATAATGAAAGTTAATCAATTTATTACCTTATTAAAAATTGAATACCAGTAATATCCTATCATAACATGACTCCTTCATAAACATATTTAAATTCACATCTCAATATTGTAAAGACTAAAAATTACTATTTAAGATATGTTACAATTTGAGATAAGTGTTGATTGGAATCCTTAATAAATAAAAAATAATTTCCTGAAGATATTTGTGCTTCTGGAATCCATTCAAATTCATATGTGCCTGGCATTAAATAATCAGAATTAATATTATCAACTTTTTGACCATTCATATTGTAAATATCAATTTCAATAAAACTAAATTCAGAAACACTGAAATGAATTTTTATATTTGGGTTAAATGGATTAGGGTATACATTGTTTAAAGAAAATCTATTTATATTTAAATCTGAATTCGAAAGTAGACAGCTTCCATCATCAAATATATGATTCAAGTCATAATTGCTAGCTGCTTGATCTGTGCAGCCAACCAATGGATAACAAGAATTATTATCAATTGCAGAATCATCTTCATAACAATAACTCAGTCCAACACTATTAGGGTCTTGATTTTGACATATCGAATTAAAAGATGTAAATCCTGTTTCATTTAGGTATAATTCATTCCCTAAGCAGTCAAAGCAACCTGTATCCCAAAAACCGTTATTATTACTATCCTCAAATTGCTCTCCTTCATCATAAATTTGATTAGCTACTCCTGATTCTAAATCGACTTGATCTGTCCATGGCTCAAAATTCCATGCATAACACGGATTATCGTGATAATTGATTTCACAATTCCCTGTACATTGGAGGGTTTCTATTCCATCAATAATAACTAAACTGCAATTGCAATTGATCATATCATGCATTTCATTTGTACATTCACCATTACATACTCCACATAAATCAAGTTCTGCATTACCATTACAATTTCCTTCACAGTCTTCTATAGCATCTCCATTTGGAATACCCAAACAATCACAATTGCCCGTATTGGGCTGATTAGTGCCATTACACACACCACATGCATCTTCTTGTCCTTGACAGCAACATTCACAGCTAGATGAGCCATTTCCGCAGTCACAAACACCTGAACCTGTAAATGATCCACAAATATCGGTATATAGACAATCTCCAATGACAACTTGCTCAGATGGAATTGCAGATCCAAAACCACCATCTGAAATACTTACATCACTAATGCATATACCATCATCAGAAGAGGATTCATGATTTGTATATATACATTCTAATAAAGTATAGGAGCCACTACTTATAAATGAACCCGAAAATGAAAATCCAATTATCGTACCTGAGCTCTCACCTGAAATATTAAAACCAGTGTTATTTGGATCTGTACAAGAATCTAAATTGATATTGGTAATTGAAAATTGATAACCATAGATATCATAATCTGTATTAACTAAAAATGAAATTGTACCTGAATTTTGATCTAAACCATCATCAAGTATCGATGAAGATATACTAAAATTTGTCTGAGTGAAAATTAGATTTGCGAATAAAATATAAATTATAATGTTTTTCATTTTCTTCCTTTATTTTAATAGTAAAATTTAGAAAGCTTGTGTTAGATGTTTATTTGATTTCAATTAGACTAGGCAAACAAGGAGGAGGGGAAGAAAAAAACTGCTAACGATATGATTAATCTTCCCCTTTTTGTATTAACCAAGAGAGTCTCTTAAAGAGACTCTCTTAGCTTATATATATTACCTTCCTAAAAAACTATTTAAGAAGCATAACTTTCTGAACATCTACACTATTACCAGCTTCAGCACGTATGAAATACATTCCACTTGGAACACTTGATGCATTCCATGAGAAATCATACACATTAGCTGTCATATATCCATCAGCAATAGTTCCTACAACTTGACCAATAGCATTATATACCGTAACTGATACATAACCATCATTAGGTAAACTCAATGCAACAGATGTTGTTGGATTGAATGGATTTGGATAAGCTGCACTTAAACCAAATGCATTTGGTGTAGCTATTGACACATCTATAGTGTTAGCTGAATTAGCAACGATAACTTCAGATATCTCAAATCTACCGTCTGCGGTGAATAATTCTTCACTTTCAGGTCTAACAATGATTAATGTTGTTGAGTTGTCTATTGTTCTGTAATCAGCTACCATAGCATCATCAGTAAGCTTAATGTCGAAGTCATCACCATGAGTTAATGTCATTTGAACAGCTCCAAGATATCCATCAGCTTTTATTAAAACTAAATCTGAGGTTTTAACAAGCTCTGCTGAAGTTGCATCTGAAACTCTTCCACCAACTACTAGATTAACCATTTGAACTACATCGATAATATTCACAACTCCATCACCATTAATATCTGCATTTACTTCAGAACATGAATTTGGCCATTCTGCATTACCAAGAATTACAGCAACAGTTGAAACAATATCAATAACATTTAAAACACCATCGCCTGTTGGGTCATTTGTATCAACACATTCTTCAGTTGTTTCAGCTAATAAGCCAGCTTGATCTAACCATGACCATCCTGATAACCAGTTTGATGATCCAAATGCACCTTTATAATCTGTTTGCACAAACCAATCTGAAGCAACATCATCAACCATATCATATGCTGGTCCAAACGGATCTGGTGTTAAATCAACTACAGTTGTATAATCTATATTTAAACCAGGATCTGCCTCTTGATATGTAAAACCTAAATCTGACATTGTATCTTTAAATGGTGTAGTAACATTCCAAAATAATGTGTTTGATGATACATATAAATAATCTGGATATGTACCTGCACTTAAATCTTGTGTTACAGTCTCTGAACCATTATCTTCATTTTCAATACCATCTCCAGCACCATCAACCATAATTAAATTCCTATGATCACCACCAGTACCTTCTCTTAGTTTAGCTAAGTCATTAGCACCACTAGCACCAGCACATGTCATATTAGAAAATATAGGATGTGAACGTGGCTGAGAGTCAAGATTGCTATCTGTCTTATTATCCATTTCCATACAGCGATCACTATCAGCACCTCTAACTACAGAAAGAAACTGACCTCTACCTTGATAACCATTATCTGTATCAAAAGAGTCATCACCAACACGAACGACAGAACAATAAGTAAGGTCTACAGTTCCACCAAACATTTCAAACCCATCATCTTTATTATATGCAACCTCACAATGATCAACAGTAGTTCCATTACCAACACCAGCCAATGTAATTCCATTAATTTCATTATCTTGGCCAATAACACTACCGCCATACCAAACTCTTACATAACGTAGCACACCAGAATCATCTGCAGGATCATTACCACCGTATGGTACACCAACCAATCCTTCAACAAATGCCTCACCACCACTATTTGATATTGGAGCATTACCATTAATAATCAAACCACCCCAAGTTTGGGTTTGAGGATTATCATCTATACCTTCTATAGCAGATGTGAATGTAATTGGAGCATCAGCTGTACCATCTGCAATAATTTTACCACCTCTATTAATTACAAGCGCAGGTGCTAAACCTGAACCATCATCTGATAATGATTTAATAGTCGCTCCTGCCTCTATTGTTAATGTAACACCATCTTCAACAAATGTTTGACATGTTAGCAAATGATCATCACCTGCAGACCATGTTTCATCTGAATCAATAGAACCACAGTGATCCACTGAAAATGAAAATGATATTAAACTTAATAAAACTATCATATTATACTTCATTATAACGTTTTCCTTTTTTTATTATTTGTTTTTTTATTATTAAATCTCTCAACTACATAAAATTATTAATTCTATGTTTGTCACAAATTTGTATTTAATTTGAAATGAACTAGAATTATATTTGAAACAAATTAGAATCAAAAATAATTATTCAAAGCACTCCAGAGGAGGAAACTTCAAAGAATTTGGGAGAGTAGCTGCAATAACAAGACAGCTATTCGTCCTTTGAAACGAGATATCCTCTGAGAGTGCTTTAAAATTCATCACAATAAATTTATTTTTTTTAAATTAGATTAATATTAGCTTGCGGTTTGAATAAGATGAATTATCGATTAGATTTCTATTAGGTTTAATAATTAATTTTTATTCCAATTTTCAGTCATTAGAAATTAAATATTTATTTTAACACTTAAACTATAAGAAGTCCCGGGGTTATACATTTTTGTATAATGAACTTCTCCAGATTCAGAATCTATATGTCCAAATGTTTTATTACTATTTAAAATATTTTTTAATTTTAAATTAATCTCAAATTGATTAAATATTTTCCTTTTAAATTGAAGGTTTAATAAATGATAGGGCAATTCATACTCATCTACTAGATCTCCTATGCCAACGACACTAACTCTTTTTGAAAATGTATTGTATGACATATTAAAAGCAATACCTGACCAACGATGCTTAAAATTAATCAATGCATTAAATACAAAGTCTGATTGACCTTGCATTGGTCTTGTTAGATTAGCGGCATTATTAGCTATTTCAGATCCATTAAACAAATATGCTCTATCACTTGATTTAACACTTGACTCTGTATAGATACCATTTAAACTTATTGAAGCATTTCCGAAAGTTATTGGTATAAATCTTAAATTTTTTCTAAACTCGACTTCTAACCCATAAGAGGTTGCATCTAAAGCATTTTGATATGTTTTATATGCTCTATCATTCGATGGTATATAAGCGACCTCTATAGGATTCACAAACTCTTTTAAAAATAATGCAATAGAAAAAATTTCTGACGATGAAAAATATTTTTCATATCTAAAATCTAAATTTGTAATATCTGTAGATTTAAGGCCCGGATATCCAACAACAGGCTCTTCACTATAATATTCCTGAAATTCAAAAGGTGCCAATTCTCTAAACTGTGGTCTCGCTTTGGTCTTAGAAATTCCCATCCTAAATTTATCCAGTTCACCAATGGAAATATTAATTGATGGCATATAATCCGTTTCCACTCTGCCTACCCTTACAGTATCATAAGGAGGGATATTACTTATAAATACATTGCCACTTACTGGGTTGTATGGAGATAAATATAAACTATCTTTTTCTAACCTTATACCTGCTGTAATATTTATATAATTATTAGTGTATTTTGACATTACATATCCTGCCGTATTATTATTAACAGCACTATATGCATTCCTAGCTAGACCTGCTGTATTTTCAATTAAAATTAATCCATTATCAACTTCACCAAAATAATTACCGGAATCAAAGATCGAACCAAATGGAACCTCTTCAGCATCAAAGCCTTCATAAGCATTCCAAAATTCAGATTCAATAGCATCTAAATAAAATTCTCTTTTAACAAAATCCCTTTCTCTTGAGTCATATGAAAAACCTAAATCAATCTTGAAATTTCCATTTATAATAAAATTATTATCAAATTTTATTGATAAAACATCTTCACCCCCTGAAGTAAACGACCTTATACCAGTATTTACACCATTAAATCTATATGGAGTATATAATTCATTCAATACCCCCCAATCTCCATCTTGATTTGAATCCGTAAAATCTTCTCCATTATCCCAAACCCTATTTCCCATCCAGCTTATCCAACCATCATCACCTTCACATAATGAACCTATTTCAATATCATATATACCATCATCATCCCTATTATAACTGCTTCCATTAATATCTAATGGATGGGAATTACAATCCACCAAATCTTCATAAACAATTTCACGTAAATAATAATGTTTTTTAGAGTCAGGCTTATCCAGTCTAGATTTACTTTTATTGAATTGAATTTTAGATATTATTGATTCATTTAATTTAATTTTTGAAGAAATCCTATGAGAAGCAATCTGTTTTGCAGTAAGAACTTCATCAAAAAAATATCCTCCATCAGACACATTTGAATCATATCCATCACTCATTGTAAATGAATTATTCATATAGCCTGTAATCAATGTTTGCCAATCTAGCGAAAAACCTTTATTTACACCTGCTTTTAAACCTGTACTGAATACTAATGCAGATCGACGCAAATGTGAACTTGCATTTCTAGTAGCGAATGCACTTTCTTGAAAACCTGTATCTGTAGCACTAAATTTTGCACTTTCTGTAATATTAAAGTCAAATTTATTTGATGTTGTAAAAGAAGTAAAAAAACCAAATTCAAACCTTTCAGATAATTCAAACTTATTTCCTAAATTAAATGAGATATTCAAATTTGGGTCAACAGCACTCAAAGTCTTAGGAACAAATCCTGATTGAAAAGCAGAACCTCTATCGCCTAAATAATCATTCCAATACATTCCTTTTTCTAATGAAGTAGATGGAGCTTCTTCATCAAATATCGACTCCCAAGTTTCATCATCAATATTAAAATAATCATACTGTCCTAATGTTTGATTAGAAGGGATAATGTTTGAAAGTTTAAAACCTTCATCTTTTAAACTAAAAAAACCAAATTCAGGTTGATTTCCAAATTGAAATTTATTTGATTGAAACTCTGAATTCTCAGATCCACCAAATTTAAATGAAAATACTTTTCTGTCAGGGTACGATTTAGTTTCAATTGATACATTCCCTCCTGCAAAATTTCCAGGCAAACTTACTAAATATGTTTTATAAACTAATATTTTTTCAATTAAAGAAGTTGGAAATAAATTTAATGGTACAACCTTCTTATCTGGTTCAGGACTAGCTAAATTAAATCCATTAACTTGTGTTTCAGTATATCTATCTCCAAGGCCTCTTACAACAACATTTTTTTCATTTGTAACAGACACTCCAGTAATTCTCCTTAAAGCCTCTCCTGCATGAGAGTCTCCAGACCTTCTGATTTCATTTGCACTAATAGAGCTTAATACAGCTTCTGATTTTTTTTGTTCATTAATACGACTTGCTTCATCACTCTTTTTCGCTCCTAAAACATTAACAGACTGGAATTCTATAGCTGCAATATCAAGAACTATATTCCCAATAAAATTATCTCCATCTTCAACTAAAAAATCCTTAATTATTTTTGTATCATAAGAAATATATGATATTTGGATTGTATGATAACCTTCGGATACACCTAAAATTTCAAAATACCCATCTATATCAGTCGCAGCACCAATTCCTAAATCTAAAATAAAAACATTTGCACCTACTAAAGGCTTATTAGTATCAGCACCTTTTAAATAACCAGACAATTTTGAATTTGCATATACATTACCAACAATAAATATGATTAAAATGAATTTTATTGTATAATTACCCATATTTAAAAATATAAATCACATATTAGAATTATGTTAGGAATGTATTTGCATTTAAATAGATTAGAATTGGAAATTAACCAAATTAATAAAAAGTATTATCGATAATATACAGGCCGAAAACCAACATCATTTAACATCTGAGGAGCAAAGTTCCCTATCTTTTTATTATACGGACTCAATATATTTTTAAAAGAGGATCCTCTGATTTGCTTGTACGGCCAATCTTCATTATAGAATGGATTAATCCATTCTGAAACATTAGAGTTAAGATTGTAAATACTTGAAGATGAACTATCTTGAAATTCAGTCACATCTTTAACATTGAGAATTTCATTAGAAACTTGGACCAATTCTTTTGAAGCATCTAACCAATCTTTTTCTGAAGGCAAAACAAAACCATAGTACTGGCAATATTTAAAAGCTCCATACCAACTCACATTTACAATAGGCAAACTTCCTTTACCAGAAATAACACTAAATTTTCCATCAGAAAACAATATTGGAGACTTTTCATTCAATTTATAAAGCAATTTTTCACCAGACTTATAATATCTATCGCCTGAATAAGAGCTGATTACATAAGTTGAGTCAACCCGTATATCTCCATCATTAAAAGAACTATTTAAAAAAAAGGCAAATTGATCATTTGATATTTCATATTTAGACATATAGATGTCCTGATTATTTGCAATTTTTATAAAATAATGATTCATATATAGAATTTCATTATCCGATTTATTTGAACATTTATAGAAAATAATAAAGAAAAATGAATAAAGTATAATTTTATATGTTTTCATTGAACAAGTTTGATTTTATTAAAAAAATAATAGTGCATTTATATTTGATTGTAAATTATTTTTTTTATGTTAGCTAAATATTAGAATGATTGAAATTTCTTTTTTTATATAAAGAATTTCATGAATTGAATATCTTGAAGGGGATTATTCTTTGTCAGAATTTAAGGACTCAGATACTTCGTCTTTTGCCTTTTTAAATTCCTTCAGACCTTTACCTAAACCTCTTGCAATTTCAGGTATTTTCTTTGCCCCAAATAAAAGGATTATAGCTAAAATAATTAATATAATTTCAAATGTTCCAGGGAATCTCATTATAGCTCCATTATATTGTTGCTTAATTTAAAACAATTTAAGTGATATTATAACCTTTTAATATCTATACTAATACCCGCATTTCTAAGTCTATCTAAAAGTAAATCTCCAGTACACTCAACAGGAGTTAAAATACCTTTGCTGTTTAATAATTGGTCACGTTGAGTTAATATACAAAGTGCCATTTCAGATATAAATTTTGAAGTATCTCCATAGCCAGGATCTCCTCCCTTAATAGTGGTTAAGACTGAAGCTTGTTGTCCTTTTGCAATTACCTTTGCAATAAACCAATTTTTAGATATTCTTTCTGGAGAAGGTCCGCTGCCTGATGGCCTTAGAGATAGCAACCACTTCTTAATAAATTTAATCTTAGAAATAATACTGACAATAAAAATTCCAATGATAATGAAAGCTAACTTCTTCCATGATTTAAAAAGCATATATTCATTAAAAGAAAAATCTTCACCATATTGATTAAAACTTTTCGCGGTTTTCTGAACAATATATTTATCTATAACAGGAAAAAAAAGTGCCCACCGCTTAAACTCTTTATGAAAAAATATCTTCTTTTTATTTTTTTTATTTTTGGCTTTACTTCTTTTTTTACTTCCTTTACTGATGATCGGTATAGGACTTGATAAAGAGTTGATAAACGATGCCCAAGTACCACCTGAAATATCGCCATTAGATTCGAAGAAATAGCTCACATCGGCATTAGGTTCGTTTAATTGGTTTATCGCAGAATAAACACCTAAATCAGGCGGAATAGATTCAAAACCACAACTATGTATTATAGCTACATTATTATCGTAAGCTTTTTGAGCGTATTTTGCTTTTATTTTATGAACAAAATGAGGCTCTCCTGTTAAATCTAAATAGAATGTTTGATTCTCAATACAACTCTCAACTAATTGTTCACCATATATCGCATAAGGCCCTACAGTAGTAATAATCAATTTTGATTGAGAAGCAATGTCGTTTAGAGATTTTTTATCAAATGAATCTGCATATAAAACATCAATCGTTCTATTTTCTGTAGATAGTTGATTAGAAAGGAGTTCTAGTTTGGCAAGGTCTCTACCTGCAATCGCCCAGTTCAAGTTTAGTATATCTTTGTGGCTAGATAAATATTTACAAATCAACTGACCTGTAAAACCGCTCGCACCATAGACTATCAAATCGTATTTTTTTTCCATATGAAATATTTTTTTAATTTTGCAAGATTGCTGATACCATATCTATAACATCTAAGATATTTAAAAATCCATCAAAATTAAAATCTGCCAATAAGAATTCTGAATCATTCGGGTCTTCATCTCCTAAAATAAACGATACCAGCATAACCACATCTATTATATCAATCTGCCCATTACTATCGATGTCTCCAATATTTATATCCATACAATCTTCAGTATTTTGAATTTCTATTGCATTCTCAACACACTCTGGATAAGGAGGACATAAATAATTACCTGCCAAATCAAATTCTAAATAATCATCATCATTTAAACCTAAATCACATATAGATTCTGGTATGTGGCCTGATAAATAATTAAATTCAAATCTAAACTGATCTATTTCCGTTAATTGTCCTTCTTGAATTTCTGGAATTTCTCCTGATAGTTGGCAATATATATATGCACCACACATAATACTTGTTAACCGTCCATTTTCCCATTCTTGGATTCCAAGCTCTAATGGTTCTACAAATCCATTGCTATTACCTGGCATTGGATACCCAGTACCATCATAACCAATCCAACCCCAATTATCTGGACTATCCATATAAGGATTAGGTGAGCCACAATAATTATCCCAATCTTCACAGCCTAAATCAATATTACTTGCATAGCTATTATCAATCATCTCTTGGATATAAGCAATATCCAATGCATTGAAACATAAATCATTTATCAGAACTTCATCTTCATCGCAGGAATCAGAATTGTCAGGACATGCAAGTTCACATTCTTCTAGATTAGAATAAAAATAATCTGAATAATCAATACCATCTAAAGACCAGCCACATCCAGAAACACCAACACATCCATCTCCGTCCCATCCATATCCCAAAAACATATCACACATGCCAAAATCTAAATTGGCAACATCTAAGCAATCTTGATCCTGAACATTACAATCTGAGTAGCAACCGCCACAGTAATCAGAAAAACATTCATATCCTACCTCACATAATACTCCATCACAAGGATCAGTAAAACATGCAACTGGATCTTCGCAATCATATGCAATCTCTATCTGCTGTACAGGAAGTGCGCCACATTCAACACACCACTGCTCATCTCCAACTACTACATCCACAAACCTGCCAACATATTGATTTAAACTAATAGCTGCACTAGAGCTCATTATATTGGCAATATAAGTACCATCTTCAGCTTCAAGATAATATTCACCGCACTCATCCATGCAAAAACTAAATTCAATTTGTTTTACATAGCCCGTGTGCTCATCTGCCAGCAGAAAAGATGAAAAGCATAAAATTATATATATACATTTAAAATAGAGATTCATTTCAANCCTACTTAATCAACATTATTTTTTCATTAGTAATATAACCATCTACAGCCAACCTAATAAAGTAAATTCCACTTGATCTAGTATTGGCATCCCAGACTATAGAATGAGTGCCTTTAGATAATAATTTAGAAATTAAAGTTTCTATTTTATTACCATTAACATCGTACACTTCAAGTATTACATTAGCATCATTTGAAACATGAAATGATATATTTGTAGAAGGATTAAATGGGTTTGGATATACATTTTCAATAGCAATTTCAGATGGTATTTCTTGCTCAATGCTCAAATGACTAGAGATAAATATTTCATTATTACTCCACGGCTCAATCTCTCCAGTAAGCCAATACTTTTCATTAGAAGATGCTTTAACCAGTTTGAACCTTGGCACAGAGCCTTCTTTGCAATATCCCAGGGTGTTTAGCTGTTGATCTTTACCCATTACAGGAATATCGGTATATGAACCATTCCATATTCTTGACCCTACTAAAATATCTTTTTCATACACCTCTACAACATCCCCTTCCTCTGCACCTTCTATATGTTCGAAAAAATAAAATGCTTGATGAGATGATTGATAATAGTCTTTGCGATTATAATTATAGTCATAGAAATCGTAATAAGCTCTGCTAAGATCAATATTTTCAAAATTAAAATCTAAATCCTGATCAATGCCTATCCAATATCCTCTACCTCCAAAAAACTGTGTCAAGCTACCAAACCAATTATCTCCTATATGATTTGTTGCCACCCCTTCTCCTATAATTGAAAAAACAGCCGACTCAAATGCATCAGGAATAGCTTCCGACACTCCTAAAGAATCTTTTGATGGAAATGATATTAAATTCATGCCTTCATGTAAATTATAGATAATGTTAGGGTTCGTTGGATTTAAATCGTTCAATCTTAAAGTATCTTCGCTAGACAATTTAATCCAGTACCCTGAAGTAGGCTCAATTTGAGTTAAGCTGCCTACCCAGCTTCCATTATTAAGGGGAACAGCTGAAACTCCTTCCCCAATTATACCTGTGATATTACTTAAAGAACTCATCATATTCTCTAATGAAACATCCTCTGGAAGGCCATAAAAACTGACTAAATTATTTCCATAGTGCATTGGCAGTTCTATATCTACCAATCCTGTTCCATTAGAATCATCCTCTCCGCCATTAGATATATTAACACATTCTCCTAATATTGCCTCATATTCAATCCCAACATAAGTTGTTATACTTGAGTACTCAAAACATAATTCATCTGCCGTTGCATCCTCATACTGAAGTATTGTTAAAAGGCCATTATTCTCAGGGATATAATCGTCAGTGTATGAACCTGACACATTTGTTTCTGTTGTAGAAACATCAAAATTCAACTCTCCTGCATCACCACCATATGCAGAATTAACGACAATGCCTGATACATCAATATCAAAAAATGAAACTGGATAAATGCAATTCATTAAAATTTCTACTGTTTTATTCTCAAAATCAATATTGCCAAAATCCAATTCACCAAAAGGCTCTAAATCTCCTCCTGTAGTTCCTCCACCTGTGGTTCCTCCGCCTGTAGCTCCACCACCACAATCCACTTCATCTGAATAATCAATACAATCAGGATAACCATCACATACAAAATAATTATTTATACAGCTTCCATCACCGCACTCAAATTCATTTTCTGTACAATTGCTAGTATTGATTGGTGGATTAGCACCTTCATCTATCCATAATGCAATTTTATCAATATATTCTTGCTCTAAAGGAATTCCATCTCTTGGCATTTGCTGCCCAAATGGAGGATTATCTGATAACTTTTGAATTAGAATACTATTCTCAGAATCAAATGGAACGACAACAGGTCCATGACTTGAATTGCCTAACATTAGATTCTCATATGATGTTAAATCTAGATTTCCTTGGTAAGACCCTCCTTGTGTATGACAGTATGTTGTGCAATTAGTAGAGAGAATCTCTTGAATTTCATCATATGCAACACATAGCCCATCATCGCCACTGTCATAACAACCGCAATCATATATAGCTCCTGGACCATCACATATTCCACATTCATCTAAAACTGCATCTCCACCCCACTGGCCAAAACAATCTTGGATACAATCATTAGAGGGATCTTCATCACAAACCCCACATTCATCTACAACAGCATCTCCTCCACATTGGCCAGAACAGTCTAAAGCCTGTTCATCACAGCAACCATCTTCATTGAGTCCAGGTCCCTCACATACACCACACTCATCTACAGCAGCACTTCCTCCACACTGACCAAGACAATCAACTATTACTAAATTATATTCACTATCTCCACATTCTGCAATCAAATCATCCATAACCCAAAAACAATCTCCGTTGCAATTTCCACATACATCTATTTCTGATGTTCCAAAGCACTCTCCTAAACAATCTTGATCTAAGTTATTACCATTACAAACCCCACATTCATCTAAAATAGAGTTGCCACCACAAACTCCATCACAATCTATATTTACTATGCAATCTCCACTGCAATCATAATTTTCTTCTGGACCATCTCCTCCGCACTCGCCACATTCATCATAAAAGTTATCATAACAATCTGGTTCTGCATCCGAACAATCTTGCACCCAAGTAAATATAAATTCATCTAAAAATGGTTGAGAGCACGAATATACTTCCTCTCCTGCTCCAAGGCCATCACCATCAGTATCATTGCACCATGGATCTAATTCCTGTGCATAAACACATGAATCATTATCTTGATTTGCAAATACATTATAATTACATGCTGAGCTATCAGTGCAACCTAATATCTCTTCACACTGACCACATGTATATGGACATATTTCTGAAACTGTAGTTCCTCCATAAATAAAATCACAACCAAGAGCAGAAACTGCAATTTCACAGCCTCCAAAAGCATTCATCGATTCATCATCATCTTGACATAAGCTTCCTAAAGAAATTTCTGATACCGACTGTACTATATCNCCAAATTGTCCTAGACCAACACTCCAATTNAAAACGGTTTCATATTCAACNTGTTGATCAGCNTTCCAAANNTTTACANNAACATCATTACCCTCTACAAATCCAGAAAGCTGGGGNCCACCAAATGAGCATAAGTCTACCGANCCAANNCTAACAANTTCTAATTGATTACCAGTCCANACTCCAGACCCTACTAGAACTTCACCTATTTGATTGGAACAGTCATTATAATTTGTAATGCCTTGCATATCAAAAATACCTACCTCATCTCCAGGAGAAAGTGTCGTGATTGCATCTGANAATATAGTAAGTTGGGATTCGCCTGTTTCTTCTAGNNCNACAATGAAATGTTGGCTTAAAATAAATCCAAACAGAAATAAAAGAGAAGTATATTTAAATAATAGTCTTTTCATAATTATACTAATATTAAAACCTTCCAATGTTTGTTTAATTTAATCGTAATCACATTTTATTCAAAAGCTTTCTATTTATTGTTACATATTATAACAGAGGTATATATTTATACTATTTATAAATTACAACATGAAAATTAACTTGATAATATATCTTTTATTGTTATCCTCTTTATTTCCAGTTNTTAAACCAGAAAATAATTCTACCATTAACTATACTCATGTTTTATTTGAATGGGATGAAATAATTGGAGCTGATTCNTACCAACTAGTGGTTGAAGAAAACAATCAAGTAATTATAGATACNGTACTAACAAACTTTTTCTACATTGATAAAATTAATATTAATTGGAACACTAGCTATANATGGCAAGTCTGTGAATATNCAGNCAACTCAAATTGCAGTGNANTATATAATTTTTCAACAGGAACCGAAATTGATTTAGGNGAATTGAACCTAACAGTAAATGACTCTGACTTATACTATGATGGGNTTACTATCTTTGGGAATTTAACACCAGCTTTTTCTGCTGCCATAGATAAAAATGGAAATCAAATTTGGAATTCAGGGGGCTTAAATACCTTCTGTTATTTTAAGCATGATGACCAAGGAAGATTTTTTGGAGGAGAATATAGTACTGATGCAATTAATATTTTACCTGGGGTAGAATTTGACATAGATGGAAATATTGTTTTTGAAGAACCTGAAATTGTAAACCTCAATTATGCTTTTGTACAGCATGAAATTTTNAAAATAAGCGANAATCAATATTTATTTTTTATACCNNTAGANGAGCTATCATCCAGTTNCTGTATGTGCAACTACTCCTGGATGTACTGACTCTGATGGAGAATACTNTTGGGAAGATGATTTTNNNGACATTGGTNNATNNG
>NZVQ01000021.1:18006-38481 GCA_002701525.1 Fidelibacterota bacterium
TGGAGAGGTGAAAAAATAATTTTATGGAATACNGATACTAATTCTATAGATTGGGAATGGAATGCTTTTGANCATNTCCCNTTAACTGACTTTGATGCAATAATCAATTGGANNGCNGTNTCTACTTTCGGATATTATGATTGGACCCATTTCAATGCATTAGAATANGATNCTAATGACAACTCTATCTACCTGTCTTCAAGGCATTTATCTAGNATATATAAAATAGCATTAAACAGCTATGATGANATTACTACNGATGAAAATGAAACTATCATTTGGTCAATGGGNTATGACCCTANGGGAAATGGCAATGTAAATATTGATTTAGTTGATGAAAATGGAGACTATAANGGNTTNTCATTTCAACATGGATTACAAATNCTAGATAATGGNAANCTTGTAACATTAGANAATGGAAATATAAGTTCATTNTTATTTGATGANTATGAAGGAAACAATAAAACAAGAGCATTAGAAATTAGCATTAATGAGTCTGACGGAACAGCTGAAATTGTATGGGAATATGTTTTAGAAGACTATTTATATGGTGCTTTGTCTGGGAATGTACAAAAGGTTAGCAATGGAAACTATCTTATTACTACAATTGGTGATTATGGTCATACATTAGAAATAAATGGTTCTGGAGAAGTAATTTCAGATTTACAATATAAAATTGATAATTATGTGACCGGAAAAATGTATAGAGCGGATAGAATTCAATCATTCTATGCATTGGGCTGCACTGATATACAGGCATGTAACTATGATGAAAATGCTAGAGAAAATGATGGGTCTTGTGAATATCCTGTTCAAAATTGTTCTTGTGGCTCAACCGATACAGACAATGATGGTGTTTGTGATGATGAGGATGTTTGTCCAAACAATTCTGATCCATATCAAAATGATAATGATGGAGATGGATTAGCTGATGCCTGTATTGATACTGATGATGATGGAGACGGACTATTAGACTGTTGGAATTTTGCTATTGGAAACTATCCAAATACGATTTATTTCAATGAAAATGATGAAATCATTACCAATCAGCAAATAGATAGTTTAATTACTGTAGGATCATGTGGGGATTTTGCATTGCAAATAGCAGATAGTTTAATACCAAATCAAATCATATTATCAAATGCTTATCCAAATCCCTTTAACCCTCTAGTTAAATTTGATATTAGCATTTATAAACCTACTGAAGTACATGTAAATATATATTCTTTAAAAGGTGAGTTGATAGATTCAATTTACTCTGGACANATAGTGCCTGGAACCCATTCTTTTGAATGGAATGGATATAAGCATTCAACAGGATTATATTTTATTAATTTGACATGGGACAATAATTCTATTAACCAAAAGGTTGTATTATTAAAATAAGGAAACATATGAATCGAATATTTATAATTATATTATTTAGTATTTTGCTATCACAGGATTGCGAGGAAGGATATACCTACTTTCCACCATCTGATATTCCATTTTCTGCCACTTCTCTTCCATTTGATTCAGGCCAGCCATTCACATGTTTCAATGATGGAGACATTGCTTTTTTAAACGATCTAAATGGAATGAATAATCTTGGATATGAATCTGCTTTAGAGCTAGGAACACAAACATGGAATACTGGTCGTTTGAAAGTATTTGTTGCTACATATACTCCAAACGGAGCGGGNATAAATACAACTCAAATACAAAATCTCCCAGAGAGCATTTCAAATTTAAATGAATTAGTAACTTTATATCTAGAGTGGAATCACCTTACAATGCTCCCAAACTCTTTTACAAATTTAAATGGTCTGAAAAATTTATATATAAGCAACAATAGAATAGAATATCTAAACTCAGACTTCGGNAATTTAACGGAACTTAAAATTCTTGATGCTGGATACAACTATATTTCTGAAATTCCTGATTCATTTATCAATCTAGAAAATTTAGATTATTTATGGCTCTTTAATAATGATATTAGCTATATACCTAATATCTGTGAGCTAGATATTCAATGGAGTGATATGGACAATTCCTATTATCCATACTTTGCTATTGGAGGAAACGAATTATGTTTTCCTAATAATNTCCCTGAATGCATANTAAACAGCGATCATTTCGATGAATCCTTAGACCAATTCTACTATAGTTTCATGTATGTTATCGANCAAGACTGTGCAGATATAAATGATGATGCCTCTATAGATATTTTAGATATTTTATTAATAGTAGATACAATTATGAATTTTGATTATCCTGATTCAGCAGATGAGCTTTATAACCATATGGATGTCAATGATGATTTTGAAATTGACATTATTGATTTAATCGCCTTAGTAAATATTATTCTATCTAATTAGATAGAATAAATAAATTCAATTCTAAAATGAGAAAAATCCTGCATAGGATTAAAAGGATAACTATCTCCTGAATTCGTATTTCCTGTTATAAAATTAACAGCAGAAGATATTTTCCATGAATCATTATAATCATATATACCTTCAATTTCAATAAATCTACCTTTGTTCATAACATCAAAAAATGTCCTTAAATTTGTTTCTAAGGTATAGTCTAAAAAGAATTTCTTCAAATTTAAATAGACTGTTCTAGANTTTGTCAAATTAACAGTCCCACCCCATTCNGGGTGNTCCTGAAGAGTAAAGATAGTTAAAGGAGAACCCATCCCTGGTATAAAATTATGNTCTGGTAATAAATCAATATTGATTTGTGCATTCGCTATCTTATCTTCTACTATTTCACCATCTAAGCCAATAGATATATCAAGCAAATCATGGAAAATAAATTGAGTAGATAGTTGAATATCAAAGAATAATGGATATTCCAACTCTAAGACATATTGCATATAATTTGCTTTTGTNNCCATGTGAAAACTTTGATCAAACTCAGCNGTACATCCACTATCATCACCACTAAAATCATACCATTGCTCACACATCTTATANATATCGNTCTCATCACCAGGAAACGGCCTGTAGATATCTGGGTAAGGATTCCATAATCCCTCATTTAAATCNCCTGCTTGTGTTACTAAATCATCTGTTGAAAAATAAGCAAATTCAGTTTTNAATGCTAAATCGCTAATAAAAGTAGAAAAGCCGACACCTAATACTTCTGTTTTTCTATATGCTAATACTGTATCAATATATGTTGTAGANGAACTCTCAAGTGCTTGAGAGCCTTTAGAAGCTTCCCATAAATTAGCACCTAGTGATGACATCGTCTTATCATATCCATCAAAATACGATAATTCAAAATCAAATACCCCCCCACTATATTTATACTTTAAACCATATTCAAATCCATCAACAGCATTAATTGTAGGATTTTTAGGCAAGGGAACACTTATGGGCAATTCGGGGTCATCAAAAGGGATTTCTGTACCCTTATGCTGAGGTATATATACAAAGCCTAATGAATGTGAATTTAAATAAACATCGCCCGATAAAGATAGTTGTGCAATCTTACGTTCAGTACCTCTTGAAAATATATAGTAATAATTAACAGGGCTTAAATTATCAGTAGGGCTATTGTTAGATAATATTCCCCAAGAATGAATAATATTTCCAATATTAAATTGACCAAAAGATGAGTACCAACTTAAATACAGTTCGCGAATTTCCAAATCAAATAAAGATTCTGATATTGGGTCTTTTATTGAAAATTCCAATGCTAATTTAGAATTCAATTCAAAATCTTCATATGCAATTCTATTAGAGTAATTAGCTAATCTAAATGGTACTTTTATAAAGCTTAAATCATTTACCCTATGTATTGTCCCAAAATGAACATTTGATGACTGATCTATTTGAAATTCTCCAAATGCAAAACAGAACATGAAAAATGATAATATTAATTTATTTTTCATTTATATCATCCATATAGTCAATTAACCAAGTTAGCACTTCGCTCCCCTGTTCCTTCCATGCAAGCTTAAGTGCCCAATGAGGAAAGTCACCTAACAATTCACCATTCCAAATATATTCAACTTGAGTTTTTCCATTAGGCAACTTAATCAATTTCCATCTCCCTGCTGCTCTATGAAGTCTAACATACCCATCTTCAACAGGTACTCCTAAATCATCATGATGAATAAAATTATATTCTTTACTATTTTCAGATGAGTTTTCTGAATATTTAATAATATAATCTCTTCCAGCCCAAGGAAATGGCAAATCTAATTTTATATGTACAATATCATCAGTATATAATATAGTTTCAGTTATTCTATCAAACACATTAGGATAGTTCGACTTATTTTCAAGGACTTTTGAAATCTCTAAAATAGAATAATCAGACTCTAAGTACGATCTGCACCATTGAACACCATCTTCTTCAAAATAATCAACAACAACATCTTTTCTTTGAATATTTTTCCAATTAAATGAATCAAAATCAGGAAGGGCTGTTATTCCAAATAAAAAATTTAAGGATAATATAGTTATTGTTAATTTACTCATTTAAGAATGTCTCATAAATCTTATTACAATCAATCCTAATTTTTTCCTCAGATAATCCAAATTTTTCAAGATCGTATTTGTGTTTACTTTTATAATTGCGTTGTTTTTCAGCTGTTTGCTTTATCTCATCTAATAATTCCTTAGATGCATCATGATCTACAAAAACTANAANCTCATCCATNAAATCTTCAAAATTCAACATCATCCTATCATACTTTACAATCATCACTTTATCTTTATCAATNCTACCATTAATCCAATCATCATGAAAACGTAATTGAAGCTCAACAAGTGCAGCATACAATCTATCTATATAAAACTGACGCTTTTCCTTTGGNAAACTCCAAAATCCAAAAACACCATCNAGNACACCTGTGACAAGACTCAANCCTGATGGAATAACATTTAGAGGGTCTCTAATCATATAAAGNAACTTNGCATCAGGAAATTTATTAANAAATGNTGGTATATTGACNCTGATTGAAAATAGNTTTCCAATCATTCTATCTGACCTTGAACTTATCAATGTCCTTCTCCACATTGTATCAAGCCAATTAAAATCTCGTTTAGAATTNTCTCTGATTTTTGGTTGAAACCAATCTAATAGATCNTCCTTTGCCCATGATAGAATAAATGCATATAAAAAGAAACCATCAAAAAANCTAAATAGCAANGAGGGGTCATCCGTCTCAATAGCATTTAAGNTTGTTTTATGAACTTCATCTGAATGAAATTTAGCCGGACTAACNTTTTCTAAAATTGGAAGAATTGGTTTAATNANCTTTTGCAAAACAATTGATGTNAAAACCATTTGATAAAGTCTTGAGCCCGTTCCAAATTGATTNTTTACTAAATATCTATGAATAAAACTTGTTCCTGATCGAGGATTCCCAACAATCAAGATTGGCTTTGTAACTTTCCTTGTTAGCTTAATAGGATAAAATATCCANTCAACTTTCATGAAAATAGANTTTATAGTTCGTATAGTTAATAAATACAACCCTACAAAAAAAGGAGAAACCCATCGNCCAAAGGTTAATCCAATAGTTTGATATGCTTTGAAAATTCTTTTAAATAAATGAATCATGAGTTATTAGCCTGAAAATATTAAACAATAATTTACAGTTATTATCAAAANAAGTATAAGTTAATAATTGTATCAACATGGTAACATACAATTACAAATTAAGTGTATTTGTTGTTATATATAAAAAGTAATTTTTAATATTAATTTAGGATAGGATTTAAAACATATGATTTTTTATAAAACCTTAATGCTTCTTATTGGAATCAGCTTTAGCTTTTCTGAAATATACGATGGTTACTTACTCTACTCCCCTGCCGGTGGTGGTGGTGGCCAAGGTGGCGGTGGTGGTAATCGCTATACCCAATTAATAGATAACANTTTAAATATAATCCATGAATGGAATCATTCTGCAGGATGTGCTAGCATGCCTTATCTAAGACAAGATAGTATNTTAGTTTACCCTTACAGAGTTTCAAATCCTTCTATGGACTCTGGNGGAGTTGGTGGAGGTGTCCAATATATCGCTTGGGATGGAACGGTTCTTTGGGATTATGTATTATCAAACAATGATTATCAACATCATCATGATGTTGAGCCCTTACCAAATGGGAATGTTCTAATGATTGCTTGGGAACGTAAATATGCTACTGAAGCTTACANTATGGGTCGACAAACCTTAAATAATTCACTAAATCAAATGTGGTCTGAAGCAATATTTGAAGTAGAGCCTTATACAGGGAACATTGTTTGGGAATGGCATTTGTGGGATCATCTTGTACAGGATAGGGGCCCTGAATATGGTGCAACATACGGGACCATATCTGATCATCCTGAATTAATTGATATAAATTATGGAAATGCTGGTAGCAATGGTGGACCAGGAGGTGCAAATGGAGATTGGAAACATCTTAATGCTATTGCATATAATGCAGATTTAGATCAGATNGCACTATCCTCTAGACATGGAGATGAAATTTATATTATTGACCATAGTACAACAACAGAAGAAGCCGCATCTCATTCAGGTGGAAATTCTGGAAAAGGTGGGGATATTTTATATAGATGGGGAAACCCTCAAGCCTATGACAGAGGTTCAAATGCATGGCATGAACTAGATTCTCAACATGGTATAAATTGGATACCTGAAGGCTACCCTGGAGCAGGAAATTTAATTTTGTTTAATAATGGATATTCAAANAGTCAATCTGCNGCTTTTGAAATCACTCCTCCTATTGATGCAAATGGNAATTATATTATTGAAGATGGAGAACCTTTTGGACCATCCTCTACAACATGGCAACAATCTTCATCTAGTTTTAAAACTGATGTTCANGGTGGTGCCTTTAGACTAGCAAATGGTAATACAATTGTTACTGAAGCAGATGATGCACATGTATTTGAAATAGATTATAATGGAACAATTGTTTGGCAATTCAATCCTAATGTTGATATGATTGCAAGAGCGACTAAATATCCAATCGACTATCTTGAGCAATCTAATCCTGGAGATATCAACTCTGATGAAGTAATTAATATTCTTGATGTAGTATTACTCGTTAATATTATTCTTGGAACTAACGAATTTGTACCTTCTGCTGATTTAAATGGAGATGGAATAGGCAACATCCTTGATGTAGTATTNCTCGTTAATATTATTTTAGGNTCTTAAACTGTAATAGAAATTAATTGNTCTAGTATATCAGAAGCAGAATCGGGTTTAAATGGCATGTCATCAGTTTTGCTAATTGTTCTTGGCANTACAATTACACCTAAATGATTCAACTGAATTCTAAGAGAATTTTTAAAATTATTCCCTACACCTCCNCTATGAGTACAAATCAATGCTGNTTTACCATTAAAGGCACCTCTCCAATTAGATGTTTTTACTGATATCCATGCAATGGCATTGGTCAATATGGGTGGAATAGTACCATTGTATTCTGGTGCACAAAAAATAAATCCNTCTGCATTTTGGAATAATTCATCTATCTTCGAAATATCTTCATTGTTAGTCGTTTTTTCTAATTGCGGATTATACAATGGTATTGAAAAATCATCTAATTTAATGAGCTTGCAANTTGCCTGCTTTGTTTTNAATAGACTTTCTACTTCTTGAGCTAATATATAATTATTACCTGAAGTTGCACTCACAATTAAAATATTTTTCATTCAAAACTCTCCTAAACAATGCATAAACTTAACCAATTGTGTGATAAATTTACAATGTATATGAAAAGCATTATTTACATAATTGNACTACTTTCCTTTTCTTTATGTCATATAAAGATTGGAGATTCAGCACCTTCNTTTTCGCTGCTAGATCAGAATAAAAAACTACATTCACTTGAATTGTATAAAGGAAAAAATATAGTGTTATATTTTTATCCTAAAAACTTTACTCCAGGATGCACAATGCAAGCTTGTTCACTCAGAGATATAAATAATGACTTAAAAGAAAAAGATGTTGTTGTTTTAGGAGTCAGCTACGATTCTAGCGAAAAGCATGAAGGATTTTCAACAGAATANAAATTAAATTTCCCTCTTTTATCTGACAATGATAAATCAGTGAGCAANTCCTATGATTCTGATGGATGGTTTTTCCCAAAAAGAAAAACATTTATCATTAATCAAAATGGAATCATAATTCATATTATCGACCCGGTAGATATCAACACTCACAATGATGTAATATTNTCAGTGATTGACTCTTTNCAAACTGAAAAAACAAAGTAATTCTTTTTAATAATTCTGTTTATATATAAATTCCACCTATAATTTCGTAACTAATTAAGGGTAATCTTATGTTTGAATTAATGAATCCGATTTTTAAATGGCTACATATATTTGCTGGTATCATTTGGATTGGCTTATTGTATTTTTTTAACTTTGTAAATGGTGCTTTTGCAGCTACTATGGATGCAAATACAAAGAAAGCTGTTGTACCAGANNTAATGCCACGAGCACTGTATTGGTTTAGATGGGGTGCTGCTTGGACATGGTTTACAGGTGTAGTATTGCTTTATATCATCTTTTGGAATGGTAGCCTGTCAATGGGAGAATCTGTNGGGACGACTATGTTTGAGGCTGGAGCAGAAGTTACTATGTGGACTCACATAATGNTANTAGTAACATTTGTNGCAGTATTTNTATATGACTTTTTNTATAAAAAGGTCAAATTTGGCATGACCTGTCCTNTTGCTAAAAATACTNGACTANTNACAATAGTAAGTTTTCTACTTATTGCTGCTGTTGAATATGCAATGATATGCTGTGGACAATTTAGCTATAGAGCTTTCAATATTCATATTGGTGCAATGTTTGGTACCATGATGGCATTTAATGTATGGTTTAGAATTTGGCCTGCTCAACAAAAAATAATCACNGCTATTAAAGAAGGGGAANCTCCTGATGGTGATTTAGTTGCACTTGCAGGACTTAGATCTAAACATAACACTTATATGTCTCTTCCATTGCTATGGACAATGATTAATGAACATACTGTAGTTTTCTCAGGTAAGTTTTTTAATATTGATGGTGCAGTACTATTAATAGTAATTGCTCTTGGATGGCATATTATCTTTCAATGCTATAAAAGGGCTGGAAAAATACAAGGTTTTTAATTTTAANATAAAAGGCTCACTNCATTGTGGGCCTTTTTAATTTCATATGAATGATAAAAATAAAACAGGACAAGTTATTGCTATTGGTGGTGGTGGGTTTGGNAGAAATCCTAANAAACCAGTTATAGAAGAATATATAGTAAATCAATCTAGCAATTCTAAACCTAATATATTATTTATACCAACAGCTAGTGCTGAAGATAAAGCATATACAGTAAATTTTTATAAAGCCTTTGGGCAATTTGATACAAACCTTTCAGTGTTAAACTTTTTTCAACGNACTCCTCGCCTTGACTCTTTAATTAATAAGCAAGATATTATTTATGTAGGTGGTGGNAATACTAAAAGTATGATTGCAGTTTGGNAAGAGTGGAAATTAGACAAATTATTACATAAAGCATATTCTAATGGTGCTNTTTTATGNGGTGTTAGTGCTGGTGCNATTTGCTGGTTTGATAAAGGCATTACTGATTCATGGGCTAGCAATCTTAATATAATGGACTGCTTATCATTGCTTCCTGGTACCTGCTGTCCTCACTATGATTCAGAGACAGATCGCAGNCCTACTGTTCATANTTTAATTAAATCAGGAAAAATGGAANATTGNTATGCTGTTGAAGATGGTGCTGCAGTTCATTTTAAAGGAACAAAATTGCAT
This sequence comes from Fidelibacterota bacterium, assembly GCA_002701525.1. Taxonomy (GTDB): domain Bacteria; phylum Fidelibacterota; class Marinisomatia; order SCGC-AAA003-L08; family D37C17; genus SCGC-AAA003-L08. The sequence continues at coordinate 27,787 of NZVQ01000021.1, forward strand.
ACAGCAGTCAATTTTTATAAAGGTGCTAACTCTTATTTGGTTAAAAATGATGGCGAGAATATAGTAGAAAATAAAATTCCTGCAATTGACATCTTCTAAAAGCTNTTATCTAGAATTATCAACAACAACAATATAGGTAAGTATATAAATGATGCATACAATAACTGCCTAGCATTGTTATCGTTGATATTATAAAAAACTTTTAGAGCTACTGACAAAAATAACATNCCTATTATTGCAGCACCNACGATATAAAAAATTCCTACTAATTTTAAGGCAAATAATCCAATGCTAGTTCCAAGAAGNGCAATTGTAAAAAATAATATATGGTANTTTGTATGCTTAGANCCCGGATATTCTGATGGAAGCATCTTAAAACCNCCTTGCTTATAATCCTTTGCATACAAAATTGCAATTGCCATAAAATGAGGCATTTGCCAACAAAACAGGATTCCAAACAACACCCATGAACCCTCAGACAAACTACCAGTAGCTGCAGTCCAACCTCCCATTGGTGGAATAGCTCCAGGAACAGATCCTATTAATGTATTTAATGTAGAGAATCGCTTCATTGGAGTATAAATCAATAAATATGATATCACAGTAAGGAACGANAATAAAGCAGTTATAGCATTTGTTTTGAACAGNAGTAATACTATNCCTGAAANAATAAGTGAAAATCCATAAATNNTAGCTACTAGAGNTGATATTTTGCCTGTAGGAATAGGCCTGTTTTTTGTTCTTTGCATTTTCGCATCATGNTCTTTTTCAATTACCTGATTAAGNACNATGGANCCACTNGATGATANAAANATTCCAAAAAGCAAATAAAATAATAAATATAATTCATCATAAGAGAATACATATTCACCTTGACTTCTTATTCCTAAATAAAAACCTAAATAAGCAGTTACCAATACCAATAGAGATAATCGTGGTTTTAAGATGGTTATATAACTTTTCATTCAACTACACTCAANTTTGTATCTATCAATATGTAAACTATTAATCCAATTCCACTAGATGCNANCCACATATGAATCAGCTTTGCATATGATGGCAATCCACCAAAAACTAAAAAATATCCTGTGCCAATTTGTATAACCAATATATTCAAGAGCCATTTAATTTCTCTTTTAGTAGTAATTTGNAAATCATNTTGAACCTTGTTCCAAAGNACTCCTGTCATCATCAATGTACCTAAACCTAAAAAGGAATGGANATATTTAAAGGGNCCCATCATTGCTAANGGTATGAAATTTTCTATGCTTTCCCTNACTTGNGTNCCNAATACAATACCAACAATCATAAATACAAAAATCCATTTAACTATATTAACCTGTTCGGTTTTATATATAGACTGTTTTTTAAAATTNATTAAAGAATACGATATTATTAACAACGATACTATAATTAAAGCGAGTAATAAATGAATAGTAATAATATTCCCCTCTAAATGGCTCGTNACAACAAACTTTCCAATAAGGCCCTCAATACCTGTCAAAACAAATGCCCCTAGTGCACAATAAAAAGCAATTTTATAGTTTGATTTNAATTTAAATAAATGAAATAACATTATAGTAATTACAATACCCGTAATTGCTCCAAATAACCTATTTAAGTATTCTATCCATGCTTTAGAAATATCAAATTGTTCACAAGTCTCTCCATCTGTACAATTATAATTATCATAATATTGTGTAAAGTCATCTGGAATATCAGCGATGCTCAATGGTGGATACCATCCATCAAAGCATTTAGGCCAATCAGGACAACCCAATCCCGAATCAGTAACTCTAACAAAGCCTCCTATAAAAATTAGTGCATATGTAAATAGTATAGATAATTTTATCCATAAATTTGCTTTATACATCAATTGAAAAGTCCTCAAAAAACAATAATGATTCAGGGTTGGATATGGAATCTTTATTAGATACAGAATATCCTTCAATAATATTTTTAACAGCTAACTCAATTTTTTTACCATTAATAGTATATGGAATATCTGGTGTTTGGTAAATAAAGCTTGGGACATGCTTAGGAGAACAATTCATTTTAATATCTAACTTGATTTTATTTTTCAAAGCAGAGGATAATTTAATAGTACTATTTAATTTAACAAACAATACTACTTTCTCTTCTCCATCTATATTTAAACCAACTACAACAGAATCTTCTATATCTTCATTCTGATCTATTACTCTATATATTTCAGAGGTTCCTATTCTAACCCCTCCAGGATTTAAAGTGGCATCGCTTCTACCATAAATTTTTACTCCACCATGTTCAAAAATTTCAATATAATCGCCATGCTTCCACACATTATCAAAGGTATTAAAATAAGCTTTATGATATTTATTTCCATCTTCATCATTCCAAAAAGATATAGGCATTGATGGGAATGCTTGAGTACATACTAACTCTCCTTTAGTACCAACTGAATCCTTACCAAATTCATCAAAACTTTGAACCTTCATCCCAAGACCAATACACTGAAGCTCTCCTTTATAAACTGGTAATATAGGGTTGCCTAATGCAAAACAAGAAATGATATCAGTCCCCCCAGATATAGAGCTCAACTGTACATCTTCTTTCCATTTATTATAAACATATTCAAAACTTTCTTCAGTTAATGGAGAACCTGTTGAGAGAATAGATTCCAAACTATCAAAAGATGAAATTCCTTTAGCATCAACTCCTAATCTTTCAAGTTCTGAAATATATTTTGCACTTGTTCCAAATACTTTAATTTTAATATCATCAATAATATTAAGCAATCTATCAGGATTAGGATAAAATGGATTTCCATCATACAATACAATTGAAGATCCAATTCCCAAGCTAGTTACAAGCCAATTCCACATCATCCAACCACAAGTAGTATAATAAAATATCACATCATCCTTATTTAGATTTGTATGTAAAATAAGTTCTTTATAATGCTGAATTAAAGTACCTCCTAAAGAATGTACAATACTTTTAGGCTTACCTGTTGTTCCTGATGAATACATTATATATAATGGATCTGAAAAAGACAGCTTTTCAAACATGATCTCATCAACTTCATGTTTTGATAATATTTCATCAAAAAAAATAATATTTGATAAATTTAAAGCTTTCTTTTCCAAGCTAGTATCATATTGATAAATAATTGTCTTTTCAATACTTGAAATAGCTTCTACAATTGAATGTACTCTTTCAATTGAAGAAAAATATTCACCTTTAAAGTAATATCCATCAGATGCAATAATCACCTTAGGTTTTATTTGAGAGAACCTATCTAATACACCTTTTACTCCAAAATCAGGCGAGCACGAAGACCATATCGCTCCTATTGAAGATGCTGCCAACATGCCAATTACAGCTTCTGGAGTATTTGCTGTATATGCACATATACGATCTCCTTTTTTAATATTTATGGATTTAAAATATTGTACAAGCTTTGAAACTTGATTATATAATTCTTTAAATGTTAATGTTTTATATATTCGATCTTCTCCATAGAAATGAATTGCTATTCTATCATCTCTATTTGATAATAAGTTCTCTGCAAAATTCATTTGAATACCTGAAAACCAAATTGCACCTGGCATTTTATTTACATCATCACATACAAAATCTATATCACCATAATATTTTATATTAGAAAAATGTAAAAAGGAACTCCAAAATTCTTCACTAGAATGTATTGACCAATTATATAACTGTTTGTACTTAGCTTCTGAATTTAAAGATGTATCTATAGAAAAATCATTATTAATAGATAGAAAATTAATGAATTTGGTCAGGTTAGTCGAATTGACAAAACTATCTGAGGGGTTCCACAAGCTTTTACTTTTCAATTAGGATACTCTCTAACATTAAAACTAATTGCCATGCTTTATCAACTTTATCTATAGATAATAATTTTTTACATTCTGTTATAAGGGATTCTTTATCGGATAATAAATTATCACTTGATAAAACTGGAATTGCTTTAACACTCGCCAATTTAGCTAATTCATTACCCGAGAAATCATTACTTTTTAATATGCAATTAGGAAGAGCTTCAAAACCAATTCCATTCACTCTAGGTTTATTAATTTCAAATAAACCTTGATTGGATCTTGAATACCATCCATAACCCAATCTGCTAACTGCATCAATTTTCAAAGGGTCTATTCTATTATCTGTATAAATATCTTTTCTTACATGAAATCTTAAAACTTCACCTAGAATAAGGTTTCCACTTGCGGGCTTACCTCCAAGCTCAATAAGTTCATGAAGTTTGCACTCCATTATAAATGGAGAATCTTTAACTGCTGGAGCAGCAATATCATTGCATTTAAATTTCTCTAAGCCAGATTTGGTAAATTCATCTACATCTCTAGAATATTCAGAAGAAGCTAAACTCATTTGTTCTACTATATCATAATCAACAATAGAAATGCTAAATTCTGGATTCTCTTTAATATTTAACAATGTATCTTTAGGCTTGCCTGTTCGACCACTAAGTGCAGGTGAAAAACCAACTATTGGTGGATTTGCACCAAATCCATTAAAAAATGAAAATGGAGCTAAATTATCATTACCATCTTTGCTTCTAGTACCCACAAAAGCAATTGGTCTTGGTACAATACCTGATATTAATAGATGATAGTTGGATTTAATGTCATTAGATTTTGCATCAATTGAATTATACATATCTATAAAACCCAACTCTTTGGATATTCAGAATCATCACATTGATCTGCAGCTACAGCTACACTTAAAGGTTTGAAAGTGTCTACCATTACAGCTAATTCTTCAGTGCTCTTCTTACCTATTGAAGCTTCATACTTGCCTGGATGTGGACCATGAGGGATTCCCATAGGATGATAGCTTATAGATTCTGACTGAATTCCTTTTCTGCTCATAAAATCACCTTTTGAATAAAATAAAATTTCATCTGAGTCAACATTGGAATGTGGGTACGGGGCAGGAATTGCATCTGGATGAAAATCAAATAATCGTGATACAAATGAGCATACAACAAAACCTCTAGATTGAAAAACCTGATGAACTGGAGGAGGCTGATGTATGCTACCTACTATTGGCTCAAAATCATCGATATTAAGTTTCCATGGAAAGTAATAACCATCCCATCCAACTACATCAAAAGGGTGCTTTGCATAGAATAAGTCTTGAATTCCTTTATCTGTCCTTACTTTAACTAAGAACCTACCAGATTTATTAATAGGCTCATTCAATTCAGGTGTTTTCATATCCCTTTCACAAAAAGGAGAATGTTCAAGAAGCTGTCCTACTCGATTTCTATATTTTGCGGGAGTTTCAATTGGAGCTACTGATTCAATGATTAAAATTTTAGAATCTTTTGAAACCATCATTTTCCAAATAATACCCCTAGGAACAACTAGATAATCACCATTTTTATATGGTATATCACCTAGCTGAGTCTTTATAACACCTTCACCCTCTTGTATATAAATAAGTTCATCATAATTGCCATTCTTATAAAAATTATCATCACATCCAATATAGCTCATGTCTTCAGTTACATGTGATTTATATATATTCAAATCTTGATTGAAAAATAATACTTTTCTAGAGCTAACTATATCTCCAGATGATGAGATTTGAGATGTTTTAATATGTCTCGGNCTATGAGTTTTATCAGAACTTGATTCGAAATCTAATGCTGAAAACTTTCCGACCTCAATGATTTGAGTTGGCATATGGATATGATATAAGTTAGAATAAACATATGAAAAACCTTCTCTGCTCATTAACTCTTCATAAAGTAATGAACCATCATATTTTTTAAACACCGTATGTCTTTTAGATGGAATATGTCCTTGTTTTAAATAAAATGGCATAAATTTCCTTTAACTACAGGTTCCCTCTCAATGCCTGTTCTTTTTCTATAGATTCAAATAATGCTTGAAAATTCCCTTGCCCAAAACCTCTAGAGCCCTTTCTTTGAATAATCTCAATAAACAATGTAGGTCTATCCTCTAGTGGCTTTGTAAATAACTGCAATAAATATCCTTCTTCATCTCTATCGACTAAAATTTTTAAATCTTGCAAAACTTTAATATCTTCATCAACTTCCTGAACTCTATCCCTTAAATTTTCATAATATGTATCAGGTGTATCAAGAAATTCCACACCTCCTCTTCTTAACTTGCTAATTGAATCTATTATATCATTAGATAAAATAGCTACATGCTGAACACCTGGACCTTCGTTNAAATCTAAATATTCTTCTATTTGAGATTTTTTCAATCCAGATGCAGGCTCATTTATAGGNANCTTTATCTTCCAATTTTTAGANCTCATNACNATNCTTCTTAAAGAAGAGTATTGTGTTGATATATCTGAATCATCAAATCTTACAAAATTTGTAAATCCAAATATATTTTCATAATATTCTTTCCATTCATCCATCTTACCTTCTTCAACATTACCTACTATATGATCAATTTTAACAAGAGAGTTATGTTCAGTTTCAAAAAAANCATCTTCAGAATTAATATTAGTAAAATTTGGAGCCCAACAGCCTGAGTAATTACTATCTTCAATAAATGAATGAATTGTATCACCATAAGTTTTAATAGAGTGNTTGTTATAAACTCCATCATCTCCCGAATAAACAATATTATCATCAACAGATATAGCNCCTCGAGATAAGCAAGATNTATGTGCATCAANAGCATCAGCAACACTAAATGCAATATCATATATACCATCACCATGTTTATTTAGCCAATTAGACATATTACTTTTAGATGATAGTGGTGTTGTGAAAATAAATATATTTTTATTATTTTTAAGAACATATGAAACATGAGTTCTTACACCTGTTTCAGGGCCACAATAAGCTATAGGCTTAAAACCAAATGCCGTTTTATAAAAATGAACTGCTTGTTTTGCATTACCAACCAAATATTCAACATGATGAAAGTCATGTATTTCAAAAAATTCAGTTCCTTGCCATTCATTTGTAATAAAACCCATCTTACCCCTATTTTATTTTATATAAAACATCACAAAAGAAATCGTTTTCTACTTCAGTGCCGATACTTATTCTAACACAATGTTCCAATCCAAATCCTTTTAAATTCCTTACTATCACTCCATTTGACAACATGAATTTAGTAAAATCATGAGAGTCTTTATTACTATTGAATTCAATAGTAACAAAATTTGTAACTGATGGAATTACATCGTAATTCTTTAAAGAATTTAATATTTTTTGCATTCCAGTTGCATTACTCTTTACTGTTTTAGCTAAAAATTCATTATCATCCAACGATGCTAAACCTGCCATTTGAGCAAAAGAAGAAGGTTCAAATGGCAATTTCACCTTCATNAGACTATCAATTAATTCTTGATGCCCAAACCCATAACCAATCCTTAATCCGGCTAATCCATAAGCTTTAGAAAAAGTTCTTAATGTAATTACATTGTCATACTTATATATCATTGAATCTGGAAAATCTGTTAAATGGGATGCATACTCAAAATAAGCTTCATCCAAGATAACCAAAACTCTATTTGGNACTTGTTTTATAAAATCATCGAACATTTTTTTATTAAAATATGTTCCAGTTGGATTATCAGGATTTGCTAAATATATAATTTTAGTTTGTGCATTAATTTTAGACAAGATACCATCCAAATCATAATGATAATTATTCATCGGTACCCAATGTGTCTTAATTCCACTAGCATTAGCTAGTACTCGAAANCCTATAAACGAATTTTTTGCAGATACTATTTCATCATCATCATGCAAAAAAGTTCGCATAATAACAGACATTATCCCTTCGCTTCCACCACCTAAAACTACATTCTCAATTTTAACATTATAAATATTTGCTAATTTTGTCCTTAATTTAAATGCATATGAATCTGGATATCTATGCAGGTCTTCTATATGCTCAAGAGCATATTTAATTGCTTTTGGAGAAGGGCCTAGAGGATTTTCGTTTGATGCAAGTTTAACAATATTAGTTAAATTAAATTTTCTTTTAACTTCATCAATGCTCATTCCAGGAACATATGGAGATAAATTCTTAATATGTTTTGGTACTAATCCCATTAGTTATAAATTTAGTCCTTGATGTTTAATAAATTTAAACTTTATTTAGTAACTTAAATAGTAAATATGTTATCAAAAAAAGAGAAAAAAACTTATAGATCTTTATTATTTAGACATATTGATGGAATTTCATTAATTGGTCCAATAAGTCAACTATATAAGTCTAGTATGGTTGATTTTATTATTGAAAATGATTCATTCTCTCTTGATGATTTAAATAAAATTAAAAAATCTAATATTGGCTACTTAAACATTACTCTTCATCTTTTAAGATGTCAAGGCTGGCTTGAATTAAATAATGATATTTTTCGTAAAACAAAAAATGGTGAGAAAGCTTTAAATCTATTTCATCTATATAGTGATATTTACAAACATATAGATAAATTAATTGATTGCAACAATTCGCTATTTCAATTAAATAGCGATAATGATTATATAAATGACATTCTAACAGTTATTAAAAAACAATTTGAAAATAAAGAAATTGATTCTACATATAATCAAATATTCCATCATTTAATTGGTTTTATTATAGGTCCCATATTAGTATCTATTGGTATGTCAAAACATTATAATGAGATATTAGCATCTGGTAAACTAAGNAATATTAAAAACTACTGTAATAAAAATACATACAATCAATTAAATGAATTATTTACTTATCTGCAATGGACGGAGAATCAAGAATTTACATATCAGGGAGAATTTTATCTAAAACGTGCATCTGCATACGGAGTAACGACCTCCTATCTTCCAGCATATTCACTTATGGAAACAATCTTATTTGGAAATGTTAATCCGTTATGGAAGAAAATTGATAATAAAGAACAACATGTAAATAGAGTTATGAATGTATGGGGTAGCGGTGGTGCTCATACAACATATTTCAAAAAGATAGATGAAATTATAATTGATATTTTTAATCAACCTATTGAAGAGCAACCTTTGGGAATTGCAGATATGGGCTGTGGAGATGGAACATTGCTTATACATTTGCATGATGTTGTTAAAAACAAAACTTTACGTGGCAAGAAACTAAATGAATATCCATTATATATTATTGGAGCTGACTTTAATCTAGAAGCTCAAGAAGCCTCTCAAAAAAATCTCAGTAATGCTAATATTGAATGCATTATACTAGAAGCAGACATAAGTAGCCCTGACAAATTCAATAAACTTCTGAATGATAAATACAACATTAACCTTAATGAATTATTAAATGTGAGATCCTTCTTAGATCATAATAGAGTATTCAAAAATCCATTAAATAATGATATTAATATTCCAACATGTACAGGAGCCTATGCACATAGAGGTGAATTAATTAAGAATGCTATCTTAGAACAAAATTTATTAGAGCATCTACAAACATGGAGACCTCATGTAGATAAACATGGACTTCTTCTTTTAGAATTACACTGTTTAGATCCAAAAATCATTGCTAAGAATATTGGNTTAACTGGCTCTACTGCCTATGAAAGCACTCATGGATATTCAGATCAATATATAGTTAATATAGAATGTTTTTTAAGGCTAGCGATAGAATCAGGGTTAACTCCTGTTGAAAAATACCAATTAATATTTCCAGATAATGAGCTTGGAAATATTAGTATAAATTTATTTAAATAATCCCTATCGAATTATTGCAAATTTTCCAACATGCTTAATAGCCTTGCCACTATTATCAGTTGATTCTACAGTATATATATACAAACCAGGAGACACCTCCTGATTGTTAATCGTACGCAAGTCCCACCACTCTTTTCCATCAAGAGGGTCATCATGAGTTAAAGAAGTTACCATTTCTCCTGTTATCGTATAAATATTAATTACACATTGAGCAGGCAAATGAGTAAACAACATCTTCTTTAAATATGCCGTTTCATTAAAATTAGAAGCAGCAACATATGGATTTGGAACTACCGTTATTTCTTTTAAACTTTCCTCTGTTGGACTCGTAGAACTCTTATAACCCGGAACAATTACTACAAAATTAGGATCATAAACTGTTGTACCGCGAGAAGTCTCAATACTTTGATAACCTTTAGGATTAGCCCACTCATCAGGATTTGCAATATATGTTGTAGAAAGAGACCCATCTAAACCAATCACTTCACTCGCACCAGACACACCCATATCATAAGCCGTAACTGCATAAGTATATTCAAAGCCATCTACAACATTATCATCTACATATGTATACAAACACACATCTTCTCCCGTATCAGAAGGCTCACACTCAATTAACTGATCCAACCCAGTATCACTACCCAAATCATACCATGGAGAATACGGATCAGGACCAGATATACTTGCACCTCTAATCAGACCTTCACTACAACAATTAGTATAATCTGGATTATCTTCTAATGACTCATAAGCCACACAATCATCCCAAGTGTTAAACGAAGAAGCATTACCAATCACATCTGAGTTAAATCCCTTCACACAGAATATAGAATCTTCAAAAGCAGATAAATCAAACTGCTCGTATGGCTCCCAACCTACAAACACTCCTGTGGTATCATATATCTTATCATCTGAATCTCCCCATGTAAGACCACCATCTAAACTTCGATAGATTTTAAATCCTTCAAAATCAGAATAACCTG
>NZVQ01000022.1 GCA_002701525.1 Fidelibacterota bacterium
TCGGGATGGAATGTTTTTGATGTTGGGCCAATTGAGTTTGCTAGCGGAACAGCATTCTATGTAGTAGTCACTAATAAAAACTCAACATATGGATGGACTACCGATTTAGAAATTTCAGATCTTAATAACTACTCTTATTATCAAAATCCGGCTTCAGGCCTATTTAATACTTCTAGTTTTGGCAATCTAAGCTATANGNGCTAGGTTTGATAATGATGGGGCTCTTGCAAATACAACTCAATTGCCTAGTAATATTGAAATTGTCAATGCATACCCTAATCCATTTAATCCTATAGTAAATCTATCTTATTCAATACCTGTTTCAAAGCANATATCAGTAAATNTATATGATGNAAGAGGCAGGCTAGTTTCAGAGNTAGAGAANAGCTTNCAGCATGCAGGNTNTTATANNTTGATTTGGGATGCTAGTNACATTTCTTCAGGGATTTATTTTGCGAAGTATATTNTAGGTGAACAGTCATANACACAAAAGCTTTCTCTCTTAAAATAAAAAGCTACAAAGTATTATATGTTAGTATATTTGTTACAATTTGTAAACCTGACTTATAAATCAATAATTATATTATATATTAAATTAAGAAAATGAAGGGNATATCTTGAATTCACAGAGTAGAAAATTAGCAGCGATTATGTTTACTGACATTGTCAGTTTTAGCAATATGATGTCTATNGATGAAGATATGGCTATTTCTNCATTAGANTCAAAAGTAGNCATATTAAAAACTCATCTTGAAAGCTGTGATGGNGAGCTTNTTAAATTGATAGGAGATGGAACATTATCNTCCTTTGAATCGGCTGTTAGNGCNGTTGAGTGTGCTNTCAANATTGTCAANCAGATTGATAAACAATGTGAATACAAAATCAGAATAGGCATACATCTAGGTGAAATTATATATAAAAATAATGATGTCTTTGGAGATGGAGTTAATATTGCTAGNAGATTNGAAAATTTGGCTGAGCCAGGTACNATTTTANTATCTAAAGATGTCAATGATCANCTTATCAATCACAAGTCTTTAAAGACNGAATCTCTTGGAAAGCATTCTATAAAAGGAATCGGTAGAATAATAGAAATATTTAATGTGATCAATTTGCCAAAGTCTACTACAGGATTTTTAGTTAACAAAATAGATGATTACACTGAANAAGANATCCCNTCAGTAGCGGTGCTGCCATTTGATAATAAAGGTCCAAAAGAAGANGANTTTTATTCTTATGGTATAACTTCTGATNTAATATCAGACCTATCTTCTGTTGATAAAATTAAAGTTGCAAGNTTATATCAAACACAGCACTTNGATTTGTCAANTATNGATTTNAATAAGCTGTCACAGAAAACTGATTCAAGNCATATTGTATCAGGNTCACTTTGGAAAAGNGATAAGGTTTTTCAATTATCTGTAGAGCTTTATGATACTCANAAAAAAGCAGTTTTNTGGTCAGATCACTGGTATGAAAATTGGAANAGTNTAGGNAATATTAAATCAAAATTAATTGAAGGNATCTTGTTTACACTTAATGTTGATGAAAANAAAGACCTAGGNGTNAGTGCNAANACNTCTTATATAACAGANGCATATGAAAAATATNTAAAAGGGAAATANCTCTATAGAAATCGAAAAAAACCTGAAGATATACTGTCTGCNCAAAAGCTGATTAAAGAAGCNNTNGTGCTCGACCCTAAGNTATTTAAGGCAAATATTATATTNGCTGAAACCTATTATTATAATGGTGAACATAATAAAGCTATTAGNATATATGAAAATTGCTATAANAAGTCCATGAGTGTTGGAAGNAAGAAAGAAGCTGGNAGATGCTTGAATGGTATAGGNAATATTTTATATGATAAAGGAGANTTTAAAGAAGCATTAGAATTTCAAACACAATCTCTCAATATANGACAAAAAATAGATGANATGAAGGGNCTAGGNTATTCATTGAACAGTATAGGAAACCTNTATCAGGCTATGGGAGATTTTGATAAATCTTTAGAATATTTAATGAANTCTTATGAAATACGAAAAGTATTNTCNAATACTAGNCTAATTGCAATATCATTGGGCAATATAGGCCATGTATATTGGGCGANAGGTGAATATGATAAGGCNCTTGAATATAACGAAAAGTCCTTGCAGTTAAGNGAAANGGAAAATGATCTTTTTGGNGTTGCTGTTGTNTATAATAATATTGGCAACATNCATTATAAAAAAGAAGATTATAAGAGTGCATTGCAATATTATAATAAGTCTCTAAAATACAANCAGCGTCTNAATGATTCTCTAGGTATGGGTACGGCTATGAATAATATTGGATGTGTATTCTTTCAAGANAAGAATTACAATAAGGCGATAAATCATTTTGAAAAAGCATTGTCTATTAGNAAAAAAATTGACAATAAGATAGGAATTTCAGAAAGTCTTCATCATCTTGTTGAATCATATATGACTATTAAAAATTTTAAGCAGGCAAGACATTATCTNAGNTTGTCAATTAACAACTATAAAAAATTAGGCGATGAGCAAAAAGTAGTTCAGCTTAGTAAGCAGCTTANTTTGCTGAATAATGAATAGATTNGTATTNCTNTTTATNTCTAGCTTNTTNGCCAATCCTTCTCCTGGATTGACATTGTTTTCTCCTATNNTTTCAATGCCTGAAGANGGTACTGTCTTTGAAACATATCTTGTTGANAATAATCAAAACANAATAAATACTTGGTATAGTGACTACTGTGTNGCTCATACTTCATATATGATTGAAGATACTATNTTNGTTAGGCCTGGTCGTATNTCTCCTCCTTTTTTTGATGCTGGGGGAATAGGAGGTATTATACAAAAGTACAATTGGCAAGGAGATGTTATATGGGAGACGATGTGGGCAAATAATCAATATCAGCAACATCATGATATAGAAATTCTGCCTAATGGTAATATTTTGTTAATAAGTTTTGATCGTAAGACTCAAGAAGAGGTNATAAATAAAGGTAAGGTGGCACATAATGGAGATTTTTGGTCTGAAACTATTTTTGAAATTAGACCTATAGGTACAAATGAGTATGAAATAGTTTGGGAATGGTCTTTNTTTGATCATTTGATTCAAGATGTAAATCCTGATTTGGAAAATTATGCGAGTATTGCNAATANTCCAAATAAGCTTGATATAAATTATATGGCTCAAAANGATGAAGGCCCTTTACCTCCTCAATTTTANAATCCTGATTTTTTACATTTAAATGCAATTGATTATCATGAANATTTAGATTTGATAGTTGTNTCATCTAGAAGGAGNAATGAAATATACATTATAGACCANAGTACTACAATTGAAGAAGCTGCATCTGATAGCGGNGGAAATTATGGTAAAGGAGGAGGTTTTTTGTATAGATGGGGNAATCCTATGGTTTACAATAGAGGNACTCTTGAAGATCAAAAACTATTTGCTCCTCANGGAGTTAATTGGGTANATGGAACATTGGACCACTTGATAATTTTCAACAATGGTCATCAGAGACCAGTTGAAGATAATAATGATATTCCATATTCTTCAATTGAAGAGATAGTTACTCCGTTTATAGCATCTGAAGGATATCTTATCGAAGGAGATTTAGCTTATGGCCCAATAGATTATTACTGGTACTATTCTGACAATGTTTCTTATTCAAATATTCAAAGCGGTGCATATAGATTAGAAAATGGGAATACACTTATTACTTATACAACTTTGAGCAAGATAGTTGAAGTCACTAACGATTTAGAAATTGTTTGGCAATATGATACAAATCAAACAGAGTACTTTTCAAGAGCACTAAGATATAATGACATAGCAGAATTAGGAGATGTGAACTACGACTTTTCTATAAATATTCTAGATGTAGTTAGCACTGCTAATATGGTTTTAAATTTTGATAATTATAATTATATAGTTGATATGAATTCAGATGATGTCATAAATATATTAGATATAATTTCTATAATTAATATTATTATTGATAATTAGATTTATTTATTCTTTAATCAGATGTAAATTTTAGATAATCATATTGATAAATATAATGTCTGAAAACAAAGAATACAATTTTAAACAAGTTGAGGAAAAATGGCAAAAATTATGGACAAATAATGGTTGCCATACCCCAAATTTTTCCAATATTGAAAATAAGCATTACTGCCTAACAATGTTTAGCTATCCNTCTGGTGATAAATTACATGTAGGGCATTGGTACAATTATGGACCTGTAGATACATATGCTCGATATCTAAAGAAAAAAGGGCTCAATGTATTTCAACCTCAAGGATTTGATTCTTTCGGCCTTCCTGCTGAAAATTATGCAATTAAGCATGGTATCCATCCTGCGGATAGCACTGATAAAAATATAGCTAAAATGAAAGAGCAGCTAAGTTCAATTGGGGCAATGTTTGATTGGACTAATGAACTTAGAACATCATCTCCAGAATATTACAGATGGACTCAATGGCTTTTTTTAAAATTATATAAAAATAAAATTGCATATCGCAAAGAGGCCATGGTTAATTGGGACCCTGTAGATCAGACTGTGCTTGCAAATGAACAAGTTCTTGCTGATGGCACTTCGGAAAGATCAGGGGCTACTGTAGAGCAGAAGCCTTTAAAACAATGGTTTTTTAAAATTACCGACTATGCTGAGGAATTGCTTGATTTTAACAATCTAGACTGGCCTCGTAAAACAGTTCTTATGCAAAAAAATTGGATAGGGAAGAGTGAAGGGGCAGAAATTTTATTTAAAGTTGACGGACTAGATTTGAGCATTAATGTTTACACTACTAGGCCTGATACTATTTACGGTTCAACATATCTTGTAATATCTCCTGAAAGTAGCTTGTTAAATAGTATTGTTACTGATGATTTTAAAGATGCGGTTGATGAATATTGTGAAAAAGCTAAGCTAAAAAATGAATTAGAGAGAACAGATTTAAATAAAGATAAAACTGGGACATTTACAGGATCATATGCAATAAATCCTCTTACGGATAAAAAAATTCCAATTTGGGTGGCAGATTATGTATTATCATCTTATGGCACAGGGTCCATCATGGCTGTACCTGGCCATGATTGTCGAGACTATGAATTTGCAGATAAGTATGGGCTAGAAATAGTAGAAGTAGTAGGTTCTGAAGGCTCTGAATTGCCATTTACGGGAGACGGTTTATTAATCAATTCAGACATATTAAATGGCTTAAGTATAAAAGATGCTAAAAGAAAGATAATTTCTCATATAGAAAATCTTGGATTGGGACATGGAAAAACTAATTACAAACTTAAAGATTGGCTTATATCTAGACAGAGGTATTGGGGCACCCCTATACCTATAGTTTATGATCCGGATGGCAACCCTCATCCTGTACCTGAAGAACATTTGCCCTGGGAGCTCCCTGATGATGTCGATTACAATCCAAAAGGAACTTCTCCTCTTGGATCTTCTAAGTCTCTTATTGATAGGACTGAAAAGATTTTTGGAAAAGGATGGACACCTGAAATAGATACTATGGATACTTTTGTATGCTCTTCTTGGTATTACTTGAGATACCCAAACTCANATTATACANATGGTCCATTTGATGCAGATTTGATGAAATGGCTGCCGGTTGATACTTATGTAGGAGGAGCAGAGCATGCAACTATGCATCTTCTTTATGCAAGGTTCATAACTAAAGCACTTAGAGATTTTGGCTATCTNTCATTTGATGAGCCNTTTTTAAANCTTTTCCATCAAGGAACGATTACAAAAGANGGTTCAAAAATGTCTAAATCTAAAGGGAANACTGTTTCTCCGGATGAATTTATTGANCAATATGGCTCTGATACATTTAGNGCATATTTAATGTTTATGGGTCCGTTTGATGAAGGTGGAGACTGGAATGANAAAGGTATCACTGGAATTTATAGATTCTTAGGAAAAGTATGGCGAATATGTGTAGNTGCNAGNGNAAGTGNTACTTTAAGTAAAGAAGATAGTGTTATTATTAATAAGGCTATAAAAGGTNNATCTGAGGATTTTGAAAGTATGAAATTTAATACTGCGATTAGCAAATTAATGCAGTACATAAATAATTTTACAANNAANGANNAAGTNCATATTTCAGTTAAAGAGACCTTGGTTCANCTCNTGTCTCCAATNGCTCCTCACATGTGNGAAGAGATNTGGGNAATTCTAGGAAAAGAAAATAGTATTTTTGATGAACCTTGGTTAAAGTATGATGANTCATTGGTCGTTGATGATATTGTAGTTGTTGTTATTCAAGTCAATGGAAAAGTGCGAGGAAAAATTGAAATTTCAAAAGACTCAAGCAAGGATACTGTTTTAGGGTCTGCAAAATCAAATAAAAATGTTAATCAGCATATATCTGGAAAAGAAATTGTAAAAGAGGTGTATGTGCCAGGAAGATTAGTTAATTTCGTAGTTAAGTAAAGGAGAAAAATAATGAATCCATTATTGAAAGATAGTGATCACAAATTTAAGACAATTAATTTTAATGATATTAAATTAGAACATTTTATGCCTGCCGTAAACGAAGGAATAAAACAGGCAAGAGAAAATATAGACAATATTAAGTCAAATGCAGATAGTCCAACTTTTCAAAATACAATAGTCGCTTTAGAGACTAGCGAAGAAACTTTAAGCAGGGCTGTCACTGTATACTTTCATCTATTCGGCTCTGAATCTACTCCTGAATTTCAAGCATTAGCTAATGACATAAGCCCTATCTTGGCTAGTTTTAGCAACGATATAAATTTAGACCAGGAATTGTTTCAAAAAGTTAAATATGTTCATGACAACGAATATGATAACCTCGATCATGAAGAACAAAGATTGTTAGAAATAACATATAAAAGCTTTGTTAGAAATGGAGCGGAACTTGATGATGTTAAGAAAGGTGAGCTTCGAAAAGTAGATGAAGAGCTCTCTGTATTATCTCCAAAATTCTCTAATAATACATTAGGAGCTACTAATGAATTTGAATTATGGCTCTCAGAAGATGATTTAGAAGGTTTGCCTGAAATGTATTTGGAGTCTGCAAAAATGGCCGCTAAGGCTAAAAATAGGCCTGATGAATGGCTTGTTACGCTCCAAATGCCTAGTATGTATCCGTTTATGCAATTCTCTAAAAGGAGAGATTTGAGAGAAAAGCTATCTATGGCNATGGGTACAAAATGCACAGGTGGAAAATTTGANAATAGAGAACTTATCAAAAGAATTGTCAATCTTAACCATAAGCGAGCACAGATACTCGGCTATAGTGATTATGCAGAATTTATCTTGGAAAAAAGGATGGCTAAAGATAAAGATGTCGTGATGAAATTTTTAGATGATTTGTATGATAGCTCGTATTCGATTGCAGTTAGTGAAGTTGAAGATTTAAAAGCTTATGCTAAAAAGATAGATGGGCTAGACGACTTTAGGACATGGGATGTAGCATATTATACTGAAAAACTTAAAAAGGAATTGTTTGATTTAGACGAAGATTCATTAAGGCCATATTTCAAATCAGAAAATGTAGTAAATGGTGTTTTTAAAATTGCTGAAAAGCTGTACGGTCTAACATTTGAACGTTTAAATGATGTACAAGTATATCACGAAGATGTAAAGGTGTATGAAGTAAAAGATTCTGATGGATCTCATATTGGGGTTTTGTATGAGGACCTATATCCAAGAGCAGGGAAGAGAAGTGGTGCATGGATGAACGAATTGCAGTCTCAAGGTCTTATTGGTGGAGAGATTAGAAGACCTCATGTTACTTTTACTTGCAATTTGACAAAATCAACAGAAACAAAACCTTCATTGCTAACATACTCTGAAGTTGAAACGATATTCCATGAATTTGGGCATTGTTTGCATGGGTTACTTTCGGATTGCAAATACACATCTGTTGGAGGCACTTCTGTTTATTGGGATTTTGTTGAGCTGCCTTCACAAATCATGGAGAACTGGGTAGGCGAAAAAGAAGCTTTGAGCCTATTTGCTCATCACTACGAAACAGGTGAAGTTATCCCGGAAGATTTGATTGATAAAATAAATAAATCAAAGAATTTTATGCAAGGAAGCATGTATTTAAGACAGCTTTCATTTGGATATCTAGATATGGCATTTTATGGTCAAGATAATCAGGTGGAAGATGTTTTGGCTCATGAAGAAAAAGCTCTAGATAAAACTAGATTGCTACCAAAGGTTGAAGGTGTCAGCATAGCATGTAGTTTTGGACATATTTTTGCAGGAGGCTATTCTGCTGGATACTACTCTTATAAATGGGCTGAAGTATTAGAGGCGGATGCATTTGCTAAATTTAAAGAAGATGGAATCTTTAATAAAGAAACAGCATCATCATTTAGAGAAAATGTACTTTCTAAAGGCAATTTGCACGACCCTATGGATTTATATAAAAAATTCAGAGGTAGAGAGCCTAAGATAGAGGCTTTATTAGAGAGAGACGGGTTATTAAAATAACTATAAAGCAAACATATCTATTTGCCCTTTCCGCATTTTTTGTATGTTTATTTGCACTGTTTATTGTTTTAATTAATTATAAAACATCCTATTTAGAGGTTAATATTGCATCTAAACTTAAATCCTTAGAGCTGAGTCTGTCTGAAAATCAAGAAATTATTGTAGTCGATAGCAAGAACCCTTTTAGCTTTAATGATTTACTCTTTAGGTACAAATATATCTCTAATCAAAAAGTATATGCGATATTGACTTTTCCAAAGGATGATAATTCTAAATATCCGGTAGTGATGGGTATAGCTGGAAGCAAGGGTTGGTCAGATCATCATTATGGATATATGGATAGATATCTTGAAGCTGGATTTGCTACTATTATTCTGCATAGTTTTGATAGTAGAAATGTCTCTTCAACAGTAGGAGAACAAGTTTCTGCTACAACTGCAATGCTTGTTAATGATGCATTTAAAACTCTTCAACACATATCTAAACATCCAAGGGTAAACAAAGAGAAAGTAGGTATAACAGGGTGGAGTTTAGGAGGGGCTGTAGCTCTATTTACGGCTTGGAGCCCTATTAAAGATGTTTTGTCTCCAAACCATGCATTTGCAGCTCATCTTCCAATTTATCCTCCTTGTATGGTTGTGCCTCAAGACTTGTCCTTTACGGGCTCTCCAGTACACATATTAATAGGCGAGGATGACAATTGGGTGCCAGCTGATGCTTGTATTGATATGGTGGATATTGTTCAAAATAAAAACATGACAATTACAACCTATCCGAATTCGCATCATTCATTTGATAGATTTCATGGATTAATAGATGTTGATGATGCATATAGTTTTACGGACTGCAGGCTCAAACTAACAAATGACGGACTCGTAAGAACTTTAGATTGGGGCTTTCCTTTGTCTAACTCCATATTGCAAAAATCTGTATTGGCTTTTTGTGCAGATAGAGGTGCTACATATGGAGGAAATAAGAAGGCAAGAGAACACTCTAGGCAGTTTGCATTAGAATTTATGAATGAACATTTAAGGTAGTATAAGTCTAGATTACTCTTTTAAATGCAGACATAAGTTAACATAATATATATTATCAGAAAATAAATATAAAAACTAGATTATTAGCATGAGCGGAACTTAGATCCGAAATCCTTGAAGTTAAAACCTATTTTAATTTCCTTCTTTGATGGTCTCTAATCCATTTAGATTAAAATTATTAATGATTTTATCAATCTCATTTCCAGGAGGTATACCGTAAAAATATAAATTATTTTTAG
>NZVQ01000023.1 GCA_002701525.1 Fidelibacterota bacterium
ATGACAAACAGCAATATAAACTTATACAAAGGATATGAATAATGAAAGAAGCTGAAAAAATATCAAATGTTGTACTTGTAATTTTAGGAATTGTATTATCTGTAGATTTATTTTTAGTACTGTTTTTTAGTATAGGAACAAAACAGAGTATTTTAATTATAGGATATTTTGTTTCATTTGTACTATTATCTACAAAGTTTAAGAGTATTACTAAAAATAAATTTGTCATAATACCTTTTTATACAGTTGTAGTATTACAAATAATATCTTTTGTCTTAAAATTTATTTAGATTAAACTTTGTTTTTATAAAAAATATCAAAATCTTTATATTCAGTTGAAACAATTGAACCTTTACAATAAATGATAACACAGACAAAAATTAAATACGGAATGTACTTACAACCTCTTGGGGTTATATTTTTCAAGTCCGTAACTGTTGAATGAATAAATTTCTTAAATCAAAGTGGACATCTGCAATTGAATTAAAAGGATGGAGACATTATGAAGTTCGAAATGTTTTAAAAAAGAAAAAACAATTAGAACTATTTGCGGTTTGTGATAGCCATATTAGTATTATAATTGATATTGATGAAATTAATGATAGAAATAAATGGCTACCTGGTTGGAAGGATTTAATTGAATAATTTGAATTTTATTGACTATTCTAATTTTTTAAACCAAAAAGTAAAAGCATTTCAAGTTTTATCTAATTTAGAGGATCGTAGCATTCCTTTGGATAAGTACAGGGCTATAATCACTGATAATCTTGCAATTGATAATAATAGTTTAGCAATCCCAATTCAAGTACATTCTGATAATGTGCAATTTATACAGGAAACTGGTTTCTTTAAAGATACAGATGGGTTGTTGACCGATAAACAAGATATTATTTTATCTTTACAAACCGCAGACTGTGTACCTATTTTTTTATTTGATAAAACAAATAATATTAAAGGNTTGATTCATTCTGGATGGAAAGGGACAAAAGATAAAATTATTCAGAAAGCTTTAAATATTATGTTAGATAGAGGGTCTATTGTATCAGATATTTTTGTTATTGTAGGAGCTTCTATCCAAAAATGCTGTTATGAAATAGGTGATGAATTAATNCCCTTATTTAATGATAGATGTATTTATATTGTAGATGATAAAAAATACTTATCACTTCAAGAGCAAATTCTTATAGATTTAAGTGAATTAAATATTCAAAAAAATAATATTTATATTGATAANAGATGTACTTTTACAGATGATGATTTAAGTAGTTATAGAAGAGACAAACAAAAGGCAGGAAGGATGCTTTCCTTCTTAGGNATATTTTAATGAGTTTATTTGAAGCAGCTTTATTAGGTTTCATNCAAGGTATAACAGAGTTTCTNCCAATTAGCAGTTCNGGCCATCTTGTTATAGGCAGTTATTTCCTTGGAATTTTTAATGACAATATTTTATTTGAAGTATTTGTTCATTTAGGAACTTTAGNTGCTATTCTATACTTTTATAGATTTGATATTCAAGATTTGTTAAATGGACTAAAGCATAAAAACAAGAGCTCATTAGAGTATGTGATATTGTTAATAGTCGCTACTCTCCCAGCTGTTTTAATTGGTNTATTATTTAATGATTCAATCAAAAATTTATATAATATATATTGGGTTTCAATATTCTTGTTTATTACAGGTATAATGCTATTAATATCTAAATTNTCTAAGCAAAAATCTATGAAATTCTCATATTTTCAAGCTTTTATAATAGGTCTTTTTCAAGCNTTAGCAATTTTGCCAGGGATATCAAGATCAGGGATGACGATTGGAATTGCATTGTTATTAGGGGTTAATAAGAACGAGGCCTCTAAATTTTCATTTTTTATGGCTATCCCNATTATTATAGGTGCGGTGTTGTTAGAGACGATTAATATTAATAGTATTCAATCNATTAATTTAACTAATTTATTTGTNGGTTTCTTAACCGCAGGTNTCACTGGATATTTTTCTATAAAATGGTTAATTACAATTATTAATAGATTTCATTTTTGGAAATTTTCATTTTATGTATGGTTAGTAAGCTTTATTATTTATTATGTCAGAAATTAGTTTAAAACATACAATTAATAGAATCAATTCTAATGAAATTGATTCAGTTTATTCATTATTTGGNAATGAAGCTTTTCTTCAGAGTTTTTTTATCAATTACATTTCATCAAANTTTTTAGATGAGCGGCAAACTGTCACATATATTAACTTAGACGATGATAAGGAGTCTGTATTATTGTCTGAATTATCATCATANTCATTATTTAATGATAAAAAAATAATAGTAGCTCGTAGAGTNAGAAAATTATCAAAAAATGGNAAGAAGGAATTGTTTGACTATATTCAATCNCCAAATGATAATTATTGNTTAATTTTAATTTCAGAAACATATGATTTTAAAAGTCCGTTGCAAAAGGATTTNCAGAAGAAAACTACCTTTATAGATGTAAGAGTTCCATTTGAAAATAAGATAAAGGAGTGGGTTGTTTTTTATATTAAGTCAAAAAAATATAATATTAGCATTGAAGTNGTAAATGATTTAGTTGATAAATACGGAGATTCGATTTCGCATGTTGTTAATGAAATTGAGAACTTATATTTATTTGGNATTGATAAAGATGGATATTTTCAACAGTCTGATAAGACATACTTCTTATGGCAACTGCAAGATGCAATAGGAAAAAAAGAAGTATATAAATCATTAAATATTGCTAAAAGTTTATTGGACAATGGTATATCGGTAGTNCAAATTATTTCAAATTTATCAAATTTATTTTCACAATTATTGTATAAGACAGATAATAAGGGAACTTTTAAGTATACCGGGCTTAATAAAATTATAACAAAAAATTTAANCTATTATGGTAGAAAATATTCNTTTTCTGAAATTAAAAATGCTATGTTAGTACTTAGAAACTATGATGTTATTTATAAAAGTTCTTCAATTAAAGATTCAATTATACTNGATATGATAGTCATTAAAATATGTAAGGGAATTTACTAAATGAATCAATTAACAGATGAAGAGTTATTTAAGCTGTTCCAAAATGGAGANAATAAATCTTTTGANAAATTGATGATTAAATATCAAGATAGAATAACTANATTTATTTATATGTATGTTGGAGATCAAGATTTAGCTGAAGATTTAGCTCAAGATACATTTGCTAGAGTAATTATTAAAAAATCTACATACAATGAAAAGGNAGGTGCAAAATTTTCAACTTGGATGTATACAATTGCAAANAATGCAGCATTCTCTGCATTGCGTAAAAAAAGCGGTAGAAAAACTGATGCATTTTCTGAAATTAAAGTAGGAGAAGATCAAGTAGGNAAACCAATTGAAATAGCTGATTCATCAGANAAN
The DNA here is from genome assembly GCA_002701525.1 of Fidelibacterota bacterium. GTDB lineage: Bacteria > Fidelibacterota > Marinisomatia > SCGC-AAA003-L08 > D37C17 > SCGC-AAA003-L08. The sequence continues at coordinate 3,398 of NZVQ01000023.1, forward strand.
CCAGAAGATAAAATNATGGCAGAATTTAAAAAANNTGAAATTTANCAAAACCTGTCATTGTTATCAGAAGAATTTAAAATAATTATGATTTTAAGAGATATCCAGGAACTTTCGTATGATAANATAAGTATAATATTAGAAGTTCCTATAGGAACAGTTAAGTCAAGATTGAATAGAGCGAGACTAAAGCTNNTAGATATATTAAAAGAGAANGGTACTATTTGAAATGAATGTTAATGATTTTGATAAATATATTTCAAGNTATTTAGATGGAGATTTAAGAGANTCAGATNTTAAAGAGTTTGANGAACTATTAAAAAATGATGCAAATTGCAGAAAAAAGTTTNAAGATTATAAAAAAATGTTAAATATGTTATCTAGTATAGAGGTTAAGGCATCTAGTGATTTTGCAGATAAAGTGTATCAAAAAGTTAAAGAACAAGAAACGATTATACCTCCTACACCTCCTAAAACAATTTTTGGTTATAATTATGCTGCACTATCAGGGATTGCAGCTGCAGTAGGTATATTCGCTTTTTCAATAGTTGCTTTGGTAAACTCTGAATCTGTTCCATCATTTAATATGAATCAATTATCTGCAAAGAAAGTTGAGGAAAAAATTGATGCTAATTCTTCAATGAATTTAATAGCAGAAGATGACACCTCCAATGAGAATGAGGATATTGAATTGCCTAAAATACATCTTGTTGGTGGTAAAAAATAGTTTATATTGTAATATATATTTATAACTAAATTAGATTATAGTCTTATTGAATGAAATATTAAAGGTTTACAATGGCAAAGAAACAAACATTTGGTGATAAAACAGGAAAAAGTTCAGCTAAATCAAAAAGTATGATTAAGTTGGTTAAAGCTGGTAAATCTGACACAGGGTTTTTAAGGTTTAAAGAAGAAATTGTTGCTGTTCCAGATGGTAAAAATGCTGATGCTGTAGTTAAAGAACTACTCTCAAAGTAATTTACTTTATTTATACACCCTCGTCCTCTTATAAATATATTTTTTATGCAGAATAATATAAAGAAAATCATTTTTATTATATTTTCATGTACATTATCATTTACACAGGAAAATATTAATAAGGCAATGGACTTATATATGCAAGGGGAATTGAGTCTGTTGACAGGTGATACTTCATCTGCAGAACAATATTTCAATGAGGCCCTTAATTATTCCCCTGATAATCCTGAAATATTATTATCGCTATTAGAAATTAAGATTGGTAATAAAGATTTTGTTCAGATTGAAGAGATCCTTTATCAATATCTAGCATTAGATATATTAGATACTAGCTATGCTTTAATGATTNTTGATTTATATAAATTATTTGATAAACCCAATATTTTAGAGATTTTAGATATTCTAATTAATAACAATAGTTCAATAGAATTAAAATTTTCTAAAGCAGAAATCTTAATATTAAATGAANNTTGGGAAGAATTNTTGCTTTTGTATTCAGATATGTATATATCTGAACAGAATGAAGAAGTATTAAATATGTTGCTTAGTATGGGTTTGATGATTGAAAATCCATCTATATTGTACGAATCACTAAAGCGAATATGGGATGATAATAAAGATAATATTTATATCTTAGAGCTTATTATTCAATTGTCATATTTATCGGATAATGGTATTGAGACTAAAGCATATTTAGATGAGTTGATTGAATATGATCCTGATAATAGCTTTGGAATAATGATGCTGGCTGAAATTTATATATCTAATAATGATTTTTTTGAAGCTATTGAATTGCTTGATAGGATTNCAATTACAGATGAAACTCCTTTAGAGCTATACAGGATGNTGCTTATCTGTTATTCTNGTTTAGAAGATTATGATAGGGAAATTAATTTAAGCTATGATATAATCCAAAAATTCCCTTTTGAACCCATAGGTTATGAATCATTGGCTATTTCTTATTTAGAAATAGGAGAATATGTAAAAGCAATAAGCATTTTAAATAAGGCAGTCGANATATTTCCTGAGCAGTACTATTTTTTTTACTATTTAGGTTTATGTTATAGAAATAGCTCTAAAAATCAAGAGGCAATTAATTATTTTTTAAAAGCTTTAAAGATCAATCCTGATTTAAAAAATGTAATGCATGAATTGGCTAAATTATATAATTTAGAATCTGAATATGATACCTCGGACAGCTTATTTACTATTTTATTAGAAAAGAATGTTAATGATGCTATGATTATGAATGATTATGCATACCTAATTGCGGATAGAAATAATGTTGGTGATGAAAAATTAAATTTTGCACTTCAACTATCTAAGGATGTTATTTCTATAGTTCCTGATAGTCCTGAATACTTAGATACAATTGGATGGATATATTATAAAATGGGAAAATACAAAATTGCTTTAGAATATTTATTGCAAAGTCAGTCTTTAGATAAACAAAATTCAATCATATTAGAACATATAGGTGATGTATATTTAAAGTTAGAAAAGTATGAAAAAGCATTNACAATGTACAATAAAATTATGATTAAAAATCCAAATAACACTAAGATAATAGATAAGATTAATTCATTAAATGAAAAACGATAATTTTATAAGTATTATTGTTCCATTATATAATGAAGAGGAATCTATTCTACCATTATACAAGGAATTATTAAATAGTCTTAAAGATTATAANTTTGAGATTATTTTTATTAATGATGGAAGTTTTGATAATTCCTCTAAAATTATTAAAAATATAATTGAAAAAGATACTAAGGTTCACTTAATAGAACTATATAAAAANTATGGTAAATCAGCGGCATTNTCCGAAGGATTTAGGTATTGCAAAGGTGATTATATTGCTACTTTAGATGCAGANTTGCAAGANGATCCNTCAGAAATTCCTAAATTAATAGATATGTTNTCTTCTAATCAATTTGATATTATTTCTGGTTGGAAAAAAAANAGAAAAGATCCTATTTCAAAGCGTTTNCCATCAAAAATATTNAATTTTTTCACACGATTCTTTTCAGGTATTAAAATTCATGATTTTAATTGTGGATTAAAGGTCTATAAGAAAAAAGTAGTTAAATCAATAGATATATATGGAGGTATGCATCGATATATACCTGTAATTGCAAAGCAAAAAGGTTTTACTACTTCAGAAAAGCCAGTNCATCACAGAAGTCGACAATTTGGAGANACTAAATATGGTAGTGGTAGGTTTTTNCATGGTTTTTTTGATTTACTTACTATTTTATTTTTAGGGAAGTATTTTATTAGGCCATTGCACTTTTTTGGATTATTTGGTTTAATAAATTTGATTCTTGGGTTCTTAATTAATTTATATCTTACAGTAGGATGGTTTAATGGTNTNCCGATAGGNAATAGACCAATATTATTCTTGGGAGTACTATTAATAATAATTGGAATTCAATTTATATCNCTTGGTTTATTAGGTGAGTTAATTATNAAATCAAATTCTAAAAGTCAAAATAGAGTTTCTTCTATTTTTTCATTAAATAANATTAATGAAAATCGCTCTAATTAGTGTATTNCCTCCATATCGAGGAGGAATAGCTACTCATTCATATATACTTTATGAAAATCTTATTAAACANANCCATGATGTTATGGTTGTGAATTATTTAAAGCAATATCCATCATTTTTATTTCCAGGGAAAAATCAATTTGATATAAATGATTTAGATGTAAAAAATCAAAGTTTAAGATTGATAAATACAATGTCACCAAAGACATGGAAACAAACTTCTGAAACAATTATAGATTATAATCCAGATGTGGTAATATTTAGATTTTGGAATCCATTTTTTGCTATATCTTTGGGTTNGATAGCGAAATATCTTAAAAAGAAAAATTTTTCTAAACCATTATTATCAATATGTGANAACATTATTCCACATGAAAATTTTTTAGGTTCTAGCTTATTNACAAAATTTTATTTGAAGTATATAGATGGATTTGTAGTCCAATCTGAAACTGTTAAAAATGAATTANAATCTTTAAAAAAAGATGCAAAGATTGTGAAAAGATTTCATCCTATATATGATATATATGGTGATAGAAAAAATAAGACTGAATCTAAAAAACANCTAGGAATAAAATCAAAGCATGTGATTTTATTCTTTGGGATTATAAGAGAATATAAAGGNCTAGATGTACTAATTGAATCAATTAATATNTTGAAAAATAAACTAGATGATTTTCATTTATTAATTGTAGGAGAGTGCTATGAAAATATTAATAAATATTTATCATTAATTAATCAGTTTNAATTAAATCATTTAGTTACTTTTATTAATGAATATGTATCTGAGAAAGATATTTCTAAATATTTTTCATGTTCAGATGTAGTTGTGCTNCCTTATAAANCAGCATCNCAAAGTGGAGTTATCCAAATAGCATATAATTTTAATACACCTGTAGTNACTACNGATGTAGGTGGANTNTCAGAGTATATTGATGATGGNAATACTGGAGTATTAGTTNAATCAAAGAATCCAATACAATTATCTGAAGTATTATATGATAATTTAGTTAATGATTGNTTTAATCAATTTTCAAAAAATATAGAAGATTACAAGAAAAAATTTAGTTGGGANTACTTTATTGAAGGTATTGATGAAATAATNTCAGAGATATGATTGTAAATGTTAAAATACTTGTNCTTAATTGGAATGGCCAAGATGTAATCCTTGATTGNTTGGATTCTATTTCAAAAATNAAATACGACAATTTAAATATAATTGTTATAGATAATCATTCTACAGANGAATCTATATCTAATATACATTTAAAATTTCCTNANGTAGAGATTATCGCTNTGGATCAGAATTATGGATATGCAAAGGCATATAATAAAGCATTTAAATTGATTGGTTATTCTGAAGATAGTTTTTATATGTTATTAAATAATGATACCACTGTTGATAATAACATTATTGATGAGTTTTTGCATGCACAAAATAAATTTGGTTCTAAAGAATGTATTCTTGGTCCAAAAATATATTATATGGATGATGAGAAGAAGATTTGGTATGCAGGTGGGAAAGTGAACCTTTCATTTGGCACTATAAAGCATATTGGTATTAGAAAAGAGGACGATGCAAATTCATATCCAGTCTCTACAGACTATATAACAGGTTGTTGTATATTTACACATAATTCAAATATCGATAAATTGAATGGTTTTGATGAACTGTTTAACATGTATTGTGAAGATGTAGATTTGTCATTAAGAGCTAGATTGTTAGGAATGCAGTGCTTGTATATACCAAAAGCTGTTGTTTGGCATAAAGTATCGAATTCTTTTAAAAGTGAAATTAGTAAAAATAAAATTTTATTAAAGATATCTTCGATATTTAAGTTATATAATAAACATGTTAAAGTACATAAAAGGTACTTTGGGTTATTGTTATTGTTTTTAAAGAGTTTTATTTCAGGTTTTAAATTATTAGTTTCCAAATTGTATAAAATGAATTGATTTATAGATTGAATATCTATCATTGAATCCGTTTTTGCTTTTATAGATTCCACCTATAGATTTAGGTAAGTTTGTAGATAAGCTTTGGTTAACATTGCTTGCCCATTGAAAATCAATAAGCATGATTTTGTTATTTAGCATTAATAAATCAGTAGGCTTGATATCGTTATGTGAACAATTTATTTCGTTTAGTTTATCTAATATTTTTTCTATTTGTTTTTCCCAATCTATAGGTAAATTTTTAGATGTCAAAGGTTCCCCAGCATAAGATAATGTTATTTTATTTTTATTGTGATCTATAATATTAGGTGTATGTTCAAAATCACTTAGTTTTTTTAACCAATAAATTTCATTTTCTACAACTCTAAACTCAAGATATCTAACTGTTTCTTTATATACAGTATCATTTTCATGATTAATAGTAATGATACTAGTTGTAGATCTTATATATTGATTTAAAATTGGAAAATATTTTTTGATATTTCCAATAAACCAAAATTTGAGATTTAAGATAAGGTATTGCAAGGTTATGTATTTGCTTTAAATAATTTTCGAGTATTTCTTGTTTCTCCAATCATCTCAACTGAAGAGAATTGTTTATTTAATTCAAAGATAAAATTTTCGTAATTATATGATTGGTCTGTATTCTTTTTATTATAATCTAAATGTTTAAAATATTTAATAGCTTCATCAGAAGTGTCTATCCATTCAATGAACAATACCTCTTTAGTCATGTTTCTTAGTAAAGAAATCATATTATTCATGCTCCCAAGTATAGAAGTACAAGAGAATATCCAATGAATAATTGATAATGCATTAACTATATCCGCACTTCCATCATAGTTATCAATATTTTCAGAAATTATATTAATATTATTAATATTATACTCTTTTTTTATGGTTTCCATTATTTTTAGATGTTCTTTATCTATATCTATTGCAGTAGCATTCTTGCAATCATTTAAAATTGCCATAAATGTAAAATAACCAGATGCAGAACCTAAATCTAAAAAAGTTTTACCTTTAATAAACTCCCCTTTATAATATTTGCTTAGCAAGTCAGTTTTTTTTGTCAGATCATAACTAGAACTAGATGGTTTAATAGAATTATTAGTAATGATATACTCTTGATATCCATTAACATAAATCTCATTAGCAGATATTTTAATACTGGGTTTAGGAGCATGCTGATTAGGAGTATAGCATAATTTATTTTTATTAATAAATAAATTAATTAACTTTTTTATTATCACTTATTATTAATACCTTAATTAAATAAATATCCGAAATAATTATATTGAATAAATCTATGAATAAAATAGTTAAATATAAAGAATATATAATTTTATGTATGTCTGTATTATTAATCTGTCTTTTTATGTTTGGTAAAGTCTTATTGTCAGACTATGAATTTTTACCTCCAGATTCATATTCAGCGAAAGCTGTTGAGCAAGGCTTTAACTTAGCTGAAGATAAATATGGTGAGTATCCATTATGGCTTCCATGGATGTTTAGCGGGCTTCCATCCGTTCATTCATTTCAAAATATTTCAGAATATTATTATCCATATAAAATATTTAAATTATTTAGAGAAGCAGGTGTTTTAAGATTTTATGAATTTATTTTACATTTTATTTTTGCTGGTCTAGGGATGTTTCTGCTCCTTAGAAAAATAGGTTGCAACTCTATATCATCATCATTTTCATCCCTTTCATATGTTACAATGCCTTATTTGATAGCAAACTTAATCCATGGTCATGGAAGTCTAATTATGACAGCATCATATATTCCTTGGATTCTCTGGTCATTGATGAATTTATTTGATAAAAGAAATTTATTAAGCACAGGATTGCTTGGGCTGTTAATAGGTTTTCAATTGCAAAGAGCTCATGTCCAAATTGCATACTATACATGGATGATGATTGGATTGTATGTGTTAATTTTTATTTTAAGTTCTATTTATAATAAAAAAGAAAATCTTTTTTCTACTAATTCGAATCCCTTATTACTTTTGTTAACATCATTGATATTAGGTCTATCTTTATCTGCATCAATTTACCTTCCTGCAATTTCATATATGAATGATTCGACTAGAGGGGCAGTAGAAGGTGGCATGGGGTTAACTCAAGCGATGGGTTGGTCATTCCCACCAATTGAATCGATAGTTTTCTTATTACCCTCTTTTTTTGGTTTTGGAGGATATACTTATTGGGGATATATTGAATTTACAGATTATCCTCAATATATGGGTGTTATAGTCCTTATATTTGCAATTTATAGTTATTTTTCATCAAGTAAGATTAAATACTTCATATATGCAACATTAACATTTGCTCTGCTAATTTCTTTTGGGCGGTATTTTCAGTTTTTTTATAATATATTTTATGATTTCTTCCCGATGTTTAATAAGTTTAGAGTCCCAATGTACATTTTAATTCTTGTACAGTTTTCGGTGTCTATCTTAGCAGGAATTGGACTAAATAAATATATGACTAGTAAAAGGGAAGAAAAGCCTGCTGAAAAATTATTAAAAATTATAGGATATGTTTCCTCTTTATCTGTATTGATTTTTTTATTTAAAACATATTTAATTGATTTCGAAAATAAAAATATGAGATTTTATGGAATTCCTGATCATGAAATTTTAGATCCTATTAGATTAGATTTGATAAATCAAAGCTTTTATATTTTTTTAACTCTAATCATAATCTTTATTATAATTATCAAATTAAGGGATGTGCTAAAGAATAATTTAGATATATCAATCATTGGAAAAATAGTTGCCATAGCAATTGTATTATTATCATTAGTAGATATTCTTATTGTTAATTATAAAATTATAAATCCTAATAAGCAGATATATAGAACAACACCATTAGCAGAGAGAAAATATTTAGATGCTTATTTTAAAAAGGATGGAGCAATTAATTTTTTGCTTAATGATAGTTCTAAATATAGAATTTGGCCTATTAATGATTTAGAAAGAACTAATAGATGGTCAGCTTTTAATATTGAAAGTGTTTCAGGCTATCATCCTGCAAAACTAAACAGTTATGATGAAATTATTAATTCGACTGGTTTTATGATGCCTAGTATAATGAAAACATTAAATATTAAATATATAATATCATTACAAAAAATGCCTGATAATCAAATGCCTGACTATTTAGAGTTAGTTTTTTCAGGATCGCTCTATTTAGAAAATAAAAAACAATATGTGACGAGCTATATTTATAAATATAAAGATTATCATGAGAGAGTTTACTTTTCTAAATCTATTGTTTCATTAGATATGCAAAAGCAGATTGAAACATTAAATGATTATTATTTTAACCCTTCAGAAATGTCAATGTTATCTGAGGAAACTGATAAAGAAATTAAATATGATAATAATGCAGTAGTTGAATTGTTAGAGTGGTCACCTAATAATGTTGTTATAAAAACGAATGTAAATTCAGAACAATTTTTAAATATAAGTGAAATTTTTTATCCTAAGGGTTGGGTTGTTAGAAACATTACTAAAAATAATGATATTGAAATATATCAAGTAAACAATTTGATTAGAGGTATTTTTGTTTCACCTGGAGAAAATGTATACATAATGAGTTATAATCCTATAGAGAATAGGTGGGGTAGTATTATATCAGGAGCTTCATTTTTTATTTTAATTTTATTAATAGTAATAGGCTTCAAAAATGAAAATTAAAAATACATTATATAGTTTTAATTATTTATTGTTGCTACTATTTGTAATAATCAGTATTGTGATATTTTTTTTAAATATTCAAATAATTAATTCCTTTAGACATGAAACTAGAACTCAGGTCAAATCTTTAGCTTCAGAATATTCTTCTGCAATTACCAGTTCTAATAATGAGGAGATTAGATTTATTCTTGATATTATGTTGCCATCATTAAAATTTCCAATGATAATTAAAAATAGTAATGGTGTAATATATTCTAAAATCAATATAGATGTCCCCTATGACGAAGGAACTCTTGAATATATAGAGTATATGGAAAATTTAGAATCTAAAATGGATAGATATTACGAGCCTTTAAGTATTTATGTTGATAGTCTGAAAGTACATGAAATACATTATGGAGATCCTAAAATAATTAACAGACTTATTTGGCTTCCTTATTTAGAAATTGTGTTCTTTATATTTTTTACTTTAATAGCATTTTCAGGCTTCCAATTAATTAGGAAAGATGAGAAAAATTTAATTTACGCAGGCATGGCTAGAGAAACAGCCCATCAATTAGGAACTCCTATATCATCGTTAATGGGATGGCTTAAGTTACTTGAAGAAGGGGAAAGTAAAGATAAAATCATAAAAAACATTAATGATGATTTAGATAGATTATCAATTATATCAGATAGATTTTCTAAGATTGGATCAATTCCTCAAATGAGTGATGTAAACATGTATGATTTACTTTTTAATGTATGTGAGTATATTAAAACAAGAGCACCAAAATCAATTAAATTTATTATTGAAGATAAAATTAATAAGAATATTTTAGGTGACTATATATTACTTGATTGGGCATTCCAAAATATAATTAAAAACTCTGTAGATGCAATTAGTAATAATAGAAATGGAGAAATCTTAATAACTATTGATCTCTATTCAGGTAATTATCTTTATATTGATATCCAAGATAATGGAAAAGGCATATCAAGGAAAAATAGGAAAAATATATTTAAGCCAGGTTTCAGTTCAAAGAAACGAGGTTGGGGTTTAGGCCTAAGCTTAACTAAGAGAATAGTAGAGGAAATTCATTTAGGAAAGGTATGGCTTCTACAATCTCATGATAATAAAACTATCATGCGAACTATTTTTCCACTATAGATTAAGATATATTTCTATTCCTCATAAATGTAGGGATGTCTAAATCATCTTTCAATACCTCGTTTACAACTTGATCATTACTACTGTTATAGCTTTCTTTTTTATTGTCAGAGTTGTTTTCATTTTCTATATTAGTATTAATAGGACTTCCTTGAGTTGTATTTTGAGGCTTGAATCGTGGTTGAAGTACTGTATCATCATTGGAATATCGATTTGGTTCTAGATGTGTATTTTTAGTGTTTTTATTTAGTCCTGTAGCTATAACAGTAACTTGTATTTCATCAGTGATTTGATTATCTAAGATACACCCTAATATTACATTTGCTTCTTCTCCAGCTTCTTCATAGATGATATTTGATGCAGCATTCAATTCATGCATAGTCATATCCTCAGGTCCTGTTATATTTACTAATAAACCTTTAGCTCCTTTAATCGAAGCATCTTGAAGTAATGGTGAATTGATTGCTTCTTGAGCTGCTAATATAGCTTTCTCTTGTCCTTTAGCAATTCCAGTCCCCATTATTGCACCACCCATGTTTTTCATAGTAGTCTTAACATCTGCAAAATCAAGGTTTATCAATCCTGGCCTATTTATAAGATCTGATATTCCTTTTGTTGCCTGATGAAGAACCCTATCAGCAAGCTTGAAAGATTGCTTGACCGTTGTATCTAAGTCAGTTATTTTTAATAGTATTTCATTCGGTATTGCAAGTAAAGTATCACAGTTTTTTTCCATTTCTTCAATACCTACCATTGCACGTTTCATTCTTTGTGGTCCCTCAAATCTAAATGGTTTTGTAACTATTCCAACTGTTAATGCATCCAACTCTTTAGCAATTTTAGCAATTGCAGGAGCAGCTCCAGTTCCAGTTCCTCCTCCCATTCCAGCAGTTATAAAGACCATATCAGCACTCTCAATAGCATTGATTATAATTTCTCGATTCTCTTCAACAGCTTGTTGGCCAATTTCGGAATTAGCTCCAGCTCCAAGTCCTTTAGTTAATTCTTTCCCAATTTGTAATTTTATTTGTGAATTATTATTTTCTAAATCTTGAGCATCAGTATTTATTGCAATAAATTCAACGGATGACATAGAGTCTTCAATCATTCTATTTAATGCATTTCCACCACCACCACCAACACCTATTACAACTATTCTAGCTTTTTGATCTGCTAAGTTTCCTGGTTCAAATAACATATATTCTCCTTTTTTTATTATTTATTAATACCATGTGTTAAATATTCTTTTTAAACTTCTAAATAAATCTTTTAATATAGTTTTCATTGTCATTTTACCTGTTATATCCTCGACTCTCAGGCTCTCAATACCATATTTTATCAATCCAATAGCTGTTGAATAACGAGGATTTTTTATTATTTTGTCCGAACCTTTTATATCTCTAGGAAAACCAATTATTATATTCTTTTGAAATATTTCTTTTGCTAATTCTTCTATGTGTTGTAGCTGAGATCCTCCACCGGTAATTACTATTCCATAGGGTCTGCTGGATATATCAGTATCTTCAATATGTTTTTTAATTTTGTTAAAAATTTCGGTCATCCTAGATTGTATTATATCAGCAAGGTGATATTGTTTTATTGAAGCTTCTCGACCTTGAATAGTTAATTGTATTTCTTTACTTTCATCAACACATTCTTTTTTTGCAGAGCCATAATCATGTTTTAAATTTTCAAGTTTTTCATTCTCAAGGCATTCTCCAATATATTCCTGTATACCTAGTGCTATATCTTTTGTGATAATATTACCACCCATTGGAATTGCACTTGAATATTTAACCCCATTGTTTTCATAAATTATGATATCAGTTGTTCCACCTCCAATATCAATTAAAACAGTCCCTAAATTCCGCTGTTGATTATTTAATACCGCATAAGCAGAGGCTAAAGGTTCTAAAACAAAACCATTGACATAAATATCACGACTTAAACAATTATTTAAGTTATGGACTGCATTTTTTGCAATTGTAACTATATGTGCATTTAACTCAAGTTTGCTACCATGTAAACCTTTGGGATTTTCAATTTGCGTTTGTTCATCCACTTTATATTCTTGATCCAACACATGTAATATTTCTCTATCTGCAGATATAGGGAAGTCCTTTACTTTTTCACGTACTTTTAGAATGTGGTTTTCGTCAATTTCAGAACCGGTCCCATCACCTTGATTGACTGGAATGATACCATAGTAAGTCATTCCTCTAATATGTTCTCCTGTTATACCTATAAAAGCTGATTCTATTTTATAATTAGCTTTTTCTTCAGCTTGTATTATAGCACTTCTTAATGATTGTTGAGTTTTAGGAATATCGACTACTTCTCCTCTATTTAAACCAAAAGAAGGGGTGATGCCTTGACCCAATATAGTAATTTCGTCATTATTAACTTCTGCTATAATAACAGCAATTTTGGTAGTTCCAACATCTATTCCAGTTATTATTTTTTTATTTTCATGTTTCATATTTTCAACTATATACTTTTTCTTTAACTACGATTTGATTATTGAATTTTAAATCTATATATCTATAGTCATTGATTTTTTTAATTACATCAATTGATTCTTCAAATTTTTTCAGTTTATTTAAGTTGTTTATAACCATTTTAGGATTTACAAAAATTTTAGTTCTTGTATCAGTTGTTAGTGTGATTGTTGAATGAGACTCGGAGATTTCACTGATATTATGATACATTTTATTATAATCTTTATATAAGTATTTAATTATAGATACGCTTTGGTTTTTATTTATTGAGATATCTTCAATATTTAATATAGGAACAGGGAAGTAATTTATAGATCTATTATCAACAGGGAGGAAATTGTTTTCATAATCTATGAATTGTTTTTGATTATTGTTTATGATTAAAGCTATAGGCTTTCGTTCTGTTATTTGGATTTTTAATTCATTAGGTAATTCTAAATGAATTTGAACAGAATTTATAAATGGATTTTTTTCAATATTCCTTTTTGCATCTTTGACATTGAAATCAAAGATTGATTCTTCAAGATTATATTCTATAACATTAATTATTTTTTGATTAGGAATGTATTCATTGCCTATAATAGAAATTTTTTCAATTTTAAATAAATTGTTTTCAGATTGATTATAATTATGAATTATAATAGTAGTTGTAAATAATATAGCTAAATATAGACACGACTTTACAAATAAGATAATCTGTTTTTTATATAGCACCAAATTCTCCTAGCAGTTTGATTTCTAAATCTAATTTAATATTGTATTTTTCAAATACTGTTTGTTTTGCTAGTTTTATTAATTGAATGACATCTTCAGCCTTTGCATTACCTTTATTTATTATAAAATTTGCATGTTTATCAGATATTTGAGCTCCACCAATAGTAAAACCTTTTAAACCTGATTTATCTATTAAGTACCCTGCAGGAGATTTTTTTTCAGGATTTTTAAATATACTTCCAGCAGATCGATATTTTAATGGCTGACTTGTTTTTCTACTTAACGAGGCAGTTTTTTTCTTTTTCAATATAGTTTCAGGATTACCTTTATGATATTTAAAGGTTGCCTTGATTAATATTTCGTTTTTTGGAAAAGAAGAGTATCTGTAGCCAAATTTTACATCTTTCTTTTTATACATTTTTTCATTTCCGAATTGATCTAATAATATTGCAGATTCAAAGTAGTTTGATATTTCATGATCATATGCTCCTGCATTCATATATAGTGCTCCACCAACAGTGCCAGGTACCCCTACTAAACTTTCCATTCCTTTAATTCCTTTAGAGGTTGCTTTCTTTACCATGCTGCCTAGCATAACACCAGAATCCGAATTGATTGTAGCATCCTCTTTTATTTCCAATGTTTTAAATGTTCTTTTTAAAGATATAATAATTCCATTATATCCAATATCACTAACCAATATATTTGATCCACTTCCCATGAAGAATGTGTTAATATTATTTTTTGAAGAGTATTTTAAAACTTTTTTTAATTCATTTATTGTTTTAGGCATAATATAACATGAAGCATTACCTCCAATACCAAAAGTAGTGTGTTTATGCATAGGTTCATTTAATAGTAAATCACCTTGAATCATCAGTTGTATATTATCTATATCTGATTGATTCATTTTATTTCCTTGTAAATATTTTCACAAATTCTCCAAATATTACCAGCACCCATTATTAACATGGTTGTATCCTTTAAAATCATCTTTTTAATAAATATAGGCAAGCTTAAAGGATTTGGTACATAATGAACATTTTTATGCCCTAATTTTAATAGCTCATCTGTAATAAGTTTACTTGTCACTCCTTTTATAGGTTTTTCTCTTGCAGGATATATATCGGTTATTATTACAATATCTGAATTCATAAAAGATTGTGCAAAATCTTTATAAAAATCTCTTGTTCTAGTGAATAAATGCGGTTGGAATATAGATAAAACAGTATTATTCCAACCTGTTTTAGCAGCTTCGATAGTTGCTCTAACTTCAGAAGGATGATGTGCATAGTCATCTATAATATGTAATCCATTTGAAGTACTATATTTCAGTTCAAATCGTCTACGTACTCCAGAATATGCTTTTAAAGCTTTTTTTATTTTTTTAATATCTACATTCAACTCTAAAGCTATTGATATCGCACCCAAAGCATTTAATATATTATGTTTTCCAGGCATATTTAAACTGATCGAATCTATATAAATGTTATCTCTATATAATTCGAAAGTACTGTTACTGCCATTATGCTTGATTTTTTGTGCTCTTATATATGCATTTTTATTGGTTCCAAATGTTATATAAGGTCGTTTAATATTTTTTATTATATTGCATACATTTTTAGAATCAGTACATAAAGATATTAAACCATAAAAAGGTACTGAGTTTGCAAATTGAGTAAATGCCGTTTGTAAATCAGATATATTTTTATAGCAATCCAAGTGTTCTAAGTCTAAATTGTTAATGACAGAAATGGTAGGTTTTAAAGATAAGAATGTTCTATCAAATTCATCTGCTTCAACTAATATAATATCTCCAGATCCTGAAATTGCATTTGTATTAAATTTATTAACTATTCCTCCAATAACAAGTGTTGGTTCTAGCTTTGCTTCTAATAATATTAAGCCAAGCATAGAAGAGGTAGTAGTTTTACCATGAGTCCCTGCAATTGCAATGCTTGTTTTTTTAACTTTTAGTAACTCACCTAATAATTCAGCTCTTCTTATTACTGGAATATTATTTTCTTTGGCAGATAATATTTCAATATTATCAGATTTTATAGCAGATGAAAAAACTACTACATCGGCACCTTTAATATTCTCTTCGCTATGCTTAATTGATACATCGATTCCTATGGATCCTAAATGAGTAGTTATTTCTGAGGCTTGCTTATCAGACCCAGATATGTTATATCCTAATTTTAACAATAATTCAGCCATTCCGCTCATTCCAATACCGCCTATTCCTATGAAATGAATATGTTTTGTTTTTCTAAACATCTAGAATTTCCTTTATTGCACTGCTAATTAAATCGAGCGAATTTGATTTGTATAATTTTTTAGCATTATTCCCTATCATTTTTCTTTCTGAGTCATCATTTAATAGATTCAAAATTGTTGGGATTAGTTTTTTATCCATCTCATGTTGCTCAACTAATTTAGCTGCACAATCATTTGATAGTTCTAAAGCATTTGATTTCTGATGATTATTCGCAGCATTAGGGTAGGGGATTAATATCATAGGCTTATTAAATGATTTCATTTCCTCAATCGCTAAAGCTCCAGCTCTTGATATTACTATATCAGAGCATGAATAAGGTATTGCCATATCATCTATAAATGATTTAATTATTATTTGAGGATTTTTGATTTGCTCATTGATTCTTTTGAAATCCAACATTCCAGTTTGCCATATTATTTGAATATTTTTGTTAATCAATTCAGTATAGTTATCTATTAAAAATAAATTAATAGGTCTACTTCCTTGGCTACCACCAAGTATAAAAATTATTTTTTTGTTAGAATCTATTCCTAGNTGNTTGCAAGCTTTTTTCCTATCTATTGCGATTAAGCTTTCTCTAATAGGGTTNCCTGTTAATAAATGATTTTGATTAGAAATATGTTTTTTTGTAGCATCATAAGAAATGAAAACTTTCTCAGCTCTTTTGCTTAAATATTTTGTGGTAATTCCAGGGTGTGAATTTTGTTCATGTAAGACATACTTTATATTTAAAAGTTTNCCTGCTAATATGGGTATGCCAGAGCTATATCCACCTGTTCCAATTATTATTTTAGGTTTTATTTTATTGATAATTATTATTGATCTAATGTAAGATGTTGTAAACCTAATTGGGAATAGCAAGTTGTTTATTAAAGATTTAACACTTAGGTTTCTGCTGATTCCTGTTATATTTAATAGATNTAATTGTTTTTTTAATTTTTTAGTATATTTTTTTTCAATTCCATATTTTGATCCTANNTATGTTATTATAGCACCTTCTTTTTCTAATCTATCACCAATTGCAAATGCAGGGAAGAGATGTCCTCCTGTTCCACCGCCTGCAATTAGTATATTTACATTTTTAACCATAACTATATTATCTTATTTGTTTTTAGCTTTAGGGAGTCTCTAGAAATATTGATTAACAATCCTATTGCCGCTAGTGTAAATATTGTATTAGATCCACCATAGCTAATAAAAGGTAAAGACAACCCGGTATTTGGGGCATATCCAATTACATATGCAACATTAATTGAAAAATAAAATATTAAATTGATTACAATGCCTAAAGATAAAAATAAGCTAAATCGATCAGTAGATATTTTGACAGCTTGTATACCTAAATGGAAAATC
Organism: Fidelibacterota bacterium; assembly: GCA_002701525.1. Lineage (GTDB taxonomy): Bacteria > Fidelibacterota > Marinisomatia > SCGC-AAA003-L08 > D37C17 > SCGC-AAA003-L08. Next base: position 20,579 of record NZVQ01000023.1, read on the forward strand.
ATTGAAAATATAAAGAAAAGATAACCTATGCCTAAAAAACCATATTCTTCACCTATAATTGCCAATATATAATCAGTATGTGCGGCTGGNAAGTAACCTGTTTTGATTGTACTGTTACCTAATTTTTTACCGGTGATTCCACCACTGCCTAATGCCATTAAAGCTTTATGCTGCTGATTATCTAAATCATGATTAGATTCATAGTAAAAGCTATGTACCCATGTATTCAATCTATTATACATATACTTATTTGTTATTATTTGATATGAAAATAGTACCGCTCCAATTGTAATAATAATTGCTATATAACGATATGAGACTTTGGCTATTAGTAACATGGATAAAATTATTAAACTTATGATTATCGTAGAACTTAAATCAGGTTGCATAAGGATCAGNCCTAGAGTAAGGATTGGGACAATGGTAAACCTAGTAAACATAAATTTAAAATCATGAATATTTTTATGATATTTATCTATAAAATAAGCTGTATAAATTATTAGCATTATTCGAGCTAAGTCTGATGTTGTCATCCAATTAGAACCATTAATAATTAGCCATCTACTAGGTTTGTCTGTTGGGTTAAGATAGAATGCTAGGCATATAATTATCCATGTTGAAGCAATTATTAATGGAATAATTGTTTTTAGTTTTTGATATTTGAGCCTACTAGTTACTTGATATGCAAAGAATCCTATTATTAGCCATTGTATATGTGTGAGTAAATAATGAGAATAATTATCAAATTTAACTTCAGCTAGGTGAGCACTAGCACTATACATGACTAATGTACCATATGCAATAAGTTGCATTGTAGTTAGTAAAAATTTTTTATCAATGGACAAATTTTTATTTATCATAATTTATTTCTTTTATTATTTTTTTAAATGCATTTCCTCGCTCTTCGTAGTTATTAAATTGATCAAAACTTGAAAATCCTGGAGATAATAGTATAGTACTATTAGGAAAAGATAAATCCACAGCTTTCCTGAGTGCATTTTTAAATAGATAACAAAACTGTATATAGTTAGATTTTGTTGAAAAATCTTCATTTAAGATATTTTCTAATACAAGACTTACATCTCCATAAACTATTACATTCGATATATGTTTATGATTAATGCATNTTAATAATTCTGTTTTATTCACATCTCCTTTTTCTTTTCCACCAAGGATTAAGATAATATTTTGAAAACATTTTACTGCTGCAATAGTTGAAGCTATTGTTGTTGATTTAGAATCATCAATGTATTGTACATCGTTAAATGAGTGAATCAATTGAATTCGATGGGGTAGAGAAGGGAATTTTTCCAATACATTAATTACATTTATAAAATCAATACTATATAAATTGGCGATTTCTATTGCGGCTAAAATATTATAAAAATTATGTATTCCAAAAAGAGAAGTTTTAAATTGATGTTTTTCATCTTTGCAATCCAAAATNCCACCCTCATTATACTTGATTGCATTTTTTTTATTGATTGAAAAAGGTATTACGTTTTCAGAAGGAGAAATTTTATCACGCAATCTCATATCATCATAATTATAAATTAATTTTGTTTTTTTATTTAAGTTTTTTGAAATATTCAATTTTGCATCAATATATTCACTCATATTTTNATATCTATCCATATGGTCTTCTGATATATTTAATATGCAACTGATTTTAGGAGAGAAATGGTATAAATATTCAGCTTGGTAACTACTTATTTCTAAGATATGTATAAAATCTTTTTCATTATTCATTTCATATAATACATTCTCAGAATAAGAAGTCCCAACATTGCCACCTAATAAAACATTTTCAGCAGCCTCTTTGAATATTTCAAAAATTATATTTACTGTTGTTGTTTTTCCATTAGATCCAGTTACTGCGATAATTTCTGAATTTGAAAACCAACTTGCAAATTCAATTTCACTAACGATAGGAATATTCTTTCGCTTTGATTTTTTTATTATGTCAATTTCATTTGGGATTCCAGGACTTTTNATTATCAGGTCAGATTTTAATACTTTATCACTATGTCCCGAATATTCATAGGTTAAATGGCTGCTTTTATCAATATTCAGTTCACTTTTTTTTATATCACTTAATAATACTGTAGCATTTAGATGTATAGCTAATTTAGCTGCNCCTATGCCGCTTATTCCCGCACCTAGTATGGCAATATTAGTATTTTCCCAATTTACTTTATTTATTTTATCTAAATCTATCATTGTATTTTAAATGTTGTTAACGACATTAAAGCAAGCAGTATACCTATAATCCAAAACCGGACAACAACTACATTTTCATGCCAACCACTTAATTCAAAATGATGATGTAAAGGTGCCATTTTAAAAAATTTCTCACCTTGTCCAGTTTTATTTTTTGTATACTTGAAATATAATACTTGAATCATTACTGATAAAGTTTCTGCCACAAAGACTCCACCAATAATAATCAATAAAATCTCTTTTTTCAGAAGGATTGCCAAAGTGCCTAATGCAGCACCNAATGAAAGAGAACCTGTGTCACCCATAAAAACTGATGCAGGATAAGCATTNTACCATAGAAAACCAATACAAGCACCAACTAAAGCCATACAGAAAACAAATAATTCGCCTGATCCTGGTATATATATAATATTTAGATAATTACTGAAGTCTACTCTTCCTGAGATATAAGCAATTGCACCAAATACTAACACAGATATAGATACTAATCCTGTTGCAAGACCATCAAGTCCATCTGTTAAATTTACAGCATTGGATGTACCTGATATCACCAATAAAACTAATAAATAATAAGTCCAACCCAAATCTATCTTCCCATCAGCAATAAATGGTATTGATGTGGTTGTTGAATTAATATTATCTACAGTAGGCAGCAAAAAACATATTAAAAGCCCTAAAACAATCAATCCTGCCATTTTATATCTTGCAATTAATCCTTTTGGCATTTTTTTTATTATTTTCAAGTAATCATCTATAAAGCCAATAATACCCATCCAAATAGTAGATAGTAAAATGATTTGTATATATAAATTATCTAATCTTGCCCAAAGGATAGTAGGGAGGATAATTGATAAAAGTATTATTATCCCCCCCATTGTTGGTGTCCCTTTTTTTATTTGGTGAGATTTAGGACCTATATCTTTAATCGTTTCACCAATTTGGTGAAATGAAAGTGTGCGGATGATTTTAGGTCCTATGAGGAAACTTATAATTAGAGCGGTAATAGCAGCACCAGCAGATCTGAATGTTATATATTGAAATATATTAAATGGAGAAAATAAATCTTTTAATGAATAAAATATATCATATAGCATATTTAATTGCCTTTACCATAAATAATTTCTTCCATTTTCATACATCTAGATCCTTTTACATAAATGATATCACCGCTATTATGATATTGTTTTAATGATTTAGCAAGTTCGTTCTTATCATTAAAATGTATTTTTAAAATTTTATCTGACTTGATTGCATCTAGAGTATATTTTATATAGTCTCCAAATCCAAATATAGCATTAATATTTGCAGAGTCAATGAGCCTGCCTAGCTTTATGTGTTCTTCTTCAGTAGCATCGCCTAACTCATGCATGTCACCTAAAACTAAAATTTTTTTATTACCAATCATCTTTACTACGGAATCTATACCATTGGCACATGAAGCAAAATTAGAATTATAGGTATCATCTATGAAAACAATGCCATTTTTATTTATTAGTTCACCTCTTCCAGGATAGATAGGCATATTCTCTAACTCTTTTATTATAGATTTATTATCAATTCCAAATGTAACTAAAACTGCATAGGCTGCTAAATAATTTTGTGCTAAAGCCATATTTGAATAAGGTAAACTTATAATATCATTATTTATTTGAATTGACTCATCTAGCAAAACACCTGTAAAATCATATGTGCCTGAAAATCCATAAGTGATATGTTTACTACTTAACTTTACCTCTCTAAGATATGAATCATCCATATTTATAAAACTGAATCCGGATTCAGGAATAGATTTCAGTAATTCTATTTTATTTTTTGCTATATTATTAATGCTACCAAAATATTTATTATGAGCATTTGATATATTAGTTACTAACCCATGATTAGGTGTTGCTATTTCAGTTAATTCTTTTATTTCACCACATTTATTAGCACCCATCTCTAATATTCCAATATCATCATCCATAGATATTTCAAACATTGACATGGGTAGACCTACTGTGCTATTGTAATTAGATTTGCTAAACATGACTGACTTTGACTTTGAAATTACAGTGCTTAAAATTTCTTTAGTGGATGTTTTGCCATTAGACCCAGTAATACCTATTATCTCACAATTGCTTTCCATTCGCCATCTTTTTGCTAAATTTTTAATAGTATCTAAAACACTATTTACATATATATTAGGAATTTGTATTTCTTGATTATTTTTTTTCTCAGCTATTATAAGGGATGCCCCATTCATAATTGCTTCATCTATAAAACTGTGCCCATCAAACTTTTCTCCTTTTAAAGGAAAAAAAATATCACCAGTTTTTATATTTTTAGAATTTATACTACATCCCGTTATAAATGGTAAAGTTTTATTATTGAGCACCTGCTGTATCATTGCATTAAATTCATTTTTAGACTTGATATCAACTCTCATTTATCACTTTCAAGATATTCTTTTTTTCATTGTAAGGTATTTTTTCACCATTAACTTCTTGGTAATTTTCTACACCTTTACCTAGGACTAACAGTATAGAGTCTCGTTTCATATTATTAATAGCATACCTCAATGCATCATTTCTATCAGGAATAACTATATGGTTATTATTCTGAAATCCAATTAAGATATCATCAATTATTTTATTTAAATTTTCTGTTCTAGGATTATCAGATGTGATTACAACTTCATCTGAGTATTTTTCTGCTATCTTTCCCATAGGAGCTCGTTTTGAGACATCACGATTTCCACCGCAGCCAAACACAGTAATTATTTTATTATATTTAAGTTCTGCTATTGAATGCAATACATTCTCAAATGCATCTGGAGTATGAGCATAATCTACAACTATGGTCTTACCTCTTTGATTATAAATCATTTCTAATCTTCCAGGTATAGAAATGGGCTTATTCAATGAGGACTCGATTTTTTGAGGAGATACTCCGCATATAGATGCAGCTGATATTGCAGCCAAAATATTATATAAATTATATTTTCCAAATAGTGTTGTTGAAATGTTAATAGTTTTTTTAAAAATAGAAATCTGAGCTGTTAAACCTTCACCAGAAAGATTATAATTTATTGGGTATACATCTGCATTGGAAGATAAACCATATTTAATTACATTGGCTTTTGTTTTTAAAACTATCTTTTCAGAGTAATCATCATCAATATTTATTATACAGTCACTGTTCTTATCTAACTTAGTGAACATTTTTTGTTTTTCGTGTAAATAATTCTCCATTGTTTTATGAAAGTCTAAATGTTCAGGAGTGAGATTTGTAAAAATTGCGATATCTATATTTAAGCCATCTACACGATGCATAGCTATTGAATGAGAAGAAACCTCCATAACTATATTTTCAAGTCCTCCCTTAACAGAAGTGTCAAGTATTTGTTGCAAATCTATTGATTCAGGAGTTGTAAAACCTGTAGATATTATATTTGAAGAATTAATATAACCTAAAGTGCCTATTGAACCAGATGGAAAATTATTATCATTTAAAATATGATTAATTAAGTAGCAAACAGAAGTTTTTCCATTAGTTCCCGTAACACCAATTAAATTTATTTTTTCTGATGGATTATCAAAAAAATTACATGCTATTTTAGCCATTGCTTGTCGAACATTGGAAACATTTAAAATTGGAGTATCACTTTTAATGTTAACAGGTCTGCTATTTGCCAATATGGCAACAGCTCCATTGTTTATAGCATCATTTATATACTTATACCCATCTTCAAATTCTCCTTTTAAAGCAATAAATAAGGATCCGTGTTTTACTTTTCTCGAATCATGAGTGATTGATGTGATATTGACATCTGTTGGACATCCTAAATAATCTATGTTTTTTAATAATCTTGAAAGATTCATAATTACTCTATTTTCAATTCGCATATTTTTATATTTTCAGTTTTAGCCCCTGCTTTTACTGATTGCCAAACGACTCTACCTGAATATCCTACAGGGCTAATTTCAATTCCAAGTGCTTGCCCCAATTTCACAGATTGTTTTAAAGTCTTTCCTCTAAAATCAGGCATAATATCTGAGCTATAATATTTTTCATTTATCTCATTAATATTATTATTTACATGCAGCTTGGAAGTTTCAGATTTTATATCTTTTAGATTGATTATTTTTTTATAAATTTCTTTTGTAATAGGAGCAGCCGTTTCTCCACCCCAGTGCTTTCCTCTTTTTCTATCAGGAGAATCAACAGATATTACACAAACATATTCAGGGTCATCAATAGGAAATATCGAAGCAAATGAAGATATGTATTTACTTTCAGAGTACTGTCCATCAATAAATTTTTGTGCAGTTCCTGTTTTCCCACCTAAATTAAATCCTTCTAAATAGGCATTTTGGCCACCACCATAATCAACTACTCTTTTTAGCAAATTAAGCATATTTTTGGATGTATTTAGATTCATTACTTCTCTAATTATAACAGGGGCTTCATTTATTATTTTTCCATCTACAGACTCTACAATTATAGGCTGCACTAAATATCCTCCATTTGCAATCGAGGAATAAGCCATAGCTAATTGAAGGCTAGTACATGAAATCTCCTGTCCAATAGAAACAGATGTATTTGATTGGTATGTCCAATTTTCAGGATGCCTAAGCATTCCAGATTCTTCATTAGGTAGTAAAATTCCAGTGTCAACACCAAACCCAAATTGCCTAGATTTGTCATAAAGTTCTTGATTTGATAGCATGTTAGAAATTTTAGCTATCCCTATGTTGCTTGAGAAAGCAAATATATCAGGCACAGAAAGCATTCCATGAGGTTCATGGTCATGAAGGAGATGACCGTTCTTTAGTCTATAGGAGCCATTTTCACAATACAGAGAATCTTTTAAATCAATTTTTGAGTTTTCCATTGCGGCAGTCAGAGCAACTATTTTGTAAGTTGACCCTGGTTCATAACTATCACTTATAACTCTATTTTTATAATTTGCATTATTAAAATTTTGATATTTATTAGCATTGAAATCAGGGACTGATGCCATAGCTAAGATAAAGCCGCTATTAGGATCTACAATGATTCCATTTGCAGATTCAGCACCACTTTCATTCAATCCTTTTTTAATTCATTTACTAATATGGACTGCAAATCCAAATCTATAGTTAGCTTAATATCTTTTCCTGCAGGTATTTCTGCATTGTTGAATTTTATTTTTTTATTGTCTAAGATTTGATGTGCAACATCAATTTCTTGGCCTGATAAAGCATCGTAAAAGTAATCTTCAATACCTGAACTGTTTTGCTCACCATTAAAGAAACCAATGACTGTTGAGGCTAAGTTGTCGTAGGGATAAAATCTTTTAACAGAAAAGTCACATCTCAAGCCTTGTAATTGATTTATTGAATCAAGTATACTTTTACAGTATAATTTTTCTACATTTGTTTCAAGTTTCAAATGATGATGTTTATTATTTAGCAAATTTAAATAATACTGCACATCTCGATTGAATGCTTTTGCAAATGCAGCAGCAATATCATATTTATCAAATGGCTCAGCCGTATTAACCCAGAAGTCATATCGAGTTATATTATCTGCTAATGGAATACCCTTCATATCATATATTTTCCCTCGCTCACCTTGTTCAGTTCGTATTAAGGTAGTTTCTTCATTTAATATATTTTTATACTTATCATGATGTATAACTTGTATGAAAAATATTTTGGTTAGCAGAAATATATTAAATGCTGTAACAAGCAAAACAAGCATTCTAATTTCATTTCTATAATTATTGTACAATGATGTTCTCATCTATCATTATCCATTATAATTACAAGAGGCTCTGGATCAGGAATTATAAAGCCGTAATCCTCATAGGCCAATTCCTCTACAGACTCAATGAGTAAATTTCTTTGTCGCCTTAATGATTTTATTTTATTTTCATATTGAGTTTCAGAATATTTAAGGTTGTGAATTTTATTTTCAATACTAGAATGTTCGTTTTTCAAAGTCAGGTGAATTACAAAAAAAGCAGTACTGCAAATAATAGAATATGAAAAGAATAAAGTGTTCTTAATGTTATTCTTTACAATTCTCTTGTTCATTTACAGCCCCTTTGCTACTCTCATTTTGGCACTTCGAGCTCTGCTATTTTGAGATATTTCTAAAGCAGATGGCTCAATAGCTTTTTTTGTGATTATTTCTAGCTTGGGTTGATGTTTACATTGACATAAAGGCAACTCTATTGGACAAGTACATGTTAATGCATTATGTTTGAAGAAAGATTTTATTAGTCTATCCTCAATTGAGTGGAAAGTTATAAAAACAATTTTCCCATCAGTTTTTATATAGTCACATATTATATTTAAAAGCTCCTTTAATGACTGTAGTTCATTATTTATATGAATTCTGATAGCTTGAAATACTCGAGATAAACTTTTTATAAGATATTTTTGACCAACAGCTTTTTCAATAGAATTTCTTAAGTCCAAAGTTGTTAACATTTCCCCTTTTCGTACTGATTTCAAAATTGATTTTGCAACTCTTCGAGATTTTTTCTCACCGCTATTTAAATAAATTATATTTGCTAGGTCTGCTTCATCTACAGAATTTAAAAACTCATTAGCAGCGATTCCAGTTTTAGTATTAAATCTCATATCTAAGTCTGATTCTTTCATATAGCTAAAACCCCTATGCTCAGAGTCAACTTGGTAGGAGGAGGTACCAAGATCGAATAACATACCATCTAACTTTTTTATTCCTAAAGAATTTATAATTTCAGGAAATTCTTTATAATTCGCGTGGTGCAGCGAAAATGAATCTAAATGTACTGATAAACGTTTATTCGAATACTCTAAAGCATAAGGGTCTAAGTCTAAGCCTATTAAATAACCATTCTTATTAATATATTCTAATATTTTATTAGAATGCCCTCCAAAACCCACAGTCCCATCAAGGTAAATTCCATCTTTTTTATTTAAAAGATGTTCGCACATTTCACTTCTCATGACAGGCACATGCGGGATGCTATTATTCATTTTTCAAAAATCAATTTCATTTGCCAAATCTTCAAAATCTTTAGAGCTAGTATAATTATCATAGCTAGCTTTATTAAGAACATCTACATCCCAAATTTCTATCTTTTTTATCATGCCAATAAGGACAACCTCTTTTTTAATTTTTGCATGAGATAATAAAGATGTGGGAATTGCAATCCGACCTTGTCCATCATATTTTAAATATGCAGCATATCGAACTACATTTCGTATAAAATTTCTATTTTTCTCTTTTATTGTGCTTAGCTGACCTAATTGCCTTTCAACATTGTTCCATTCATTTAAAGGGTAGAGTGTCAAACAGTCATCTAAGCCTCTAGTAAGTACAAATGTTTTATCATTTATATCGCCTAATGATTTTCTAAATCGAGCAGGTATGATCAACCTATTTTTTTTATCTAGCGAATACTCAAATTCACCAGTGAATGATAAATTCATATTTCCCATTTGTAAATAACTTTTTATTATTAATATAATCCGCAATAAGTGGGAATATTCCCCACTACACCCCACTATTATAGTATTTTTACCCACTTTATTGCAAGTTTTTTTTATAAAATTATTAAAATTTTATATTTTTTAGAGGATTTGTATAGATTGTTGTTGAAAATTAAACATAGCAATATGCTATCTATTATTAGACAGCGGTTGTTTAATTCAATATATGTATTTTGAGTTTTAGATTATGGAGCTTCTACCAAAGAGATAGAAGAATCTTGAGTTTGATTGCCAGAATCATCATTAGAAATAAATTCAATCAGCTTAAACCCTGAGTAGATTGCAATGATAGTTAGTATAATGGTTATAATTTGCCTGTAATTGACTTGGAAGTCATCTGATATATTAAAGCCCTCTTTAAGGTTGGGGCCATTATTGTGTGTTTGGTTATCAGCCTGTTCAGTATCATCAAAAAATTTAGGTTGCACTTTCCCCGTTGTATATAGCTCATAATCAACCAATGCTTGTTCATAATCTGCATCGATATACTTTGTATAAGATCTAATAAATAATCTCATGTATATATTAGGAATAATGCTGAAGTTTCCATCTTCTATAGCGTGCAAATATTTTGGATTTATTTTAGTGTAATCAGATATTTCATCAATTTGAATATTTTTAGATTCACGATGCGATTTTAGTGCTAAAAAGAATGTTTCTTCTGTTTCCATAAGGCTTTCAAATTAGCACATTTAGATTGGGATATTCAAGATGTTTTTACAGATATGATTAAATCTAGCAATTGGAAAACCAATTACATTATTGTAGCAACCATCTATTTTTTCTACGAATATTGAACTGTAGTCCTGTATACCATAGCTTCCAGCTTTATCATAGGGGGAACTTGTTTTAATATAGTTCATTATATCATTATTATTAAGATGAAAGAACTTAACTGAAGTACTTTCGCTAAAAGTATATTGATTATGGGCATTTATTATAGTTACTCCTGTAATAACATTATGAATTTTGCCACTTAACATCATTAGTGTATTATAAGCATCATCTTTATTTTTAGGCTTACCTAAAACTATATTTTCATTGAGGACGACGATAGTGTCAGCTCCTATGACAATTTTATTTTTATGATTTTCAAACACTGATAGTGCTTTTACTTTAGATAAAAACTCTGCATAGTCCTTTGGAGGTGTTTTCTTATTGTATTTGTAATTATCTTCGTTAATTTCAGGATGTATTATCTCAAAATCGATATTTAGTTTAGATATGATTTCTTTTCTTCTTGGGCTAGAGGATGCTAATATTATGCTCATTTTAATTTTGCAATCTTGTTTATAGTTTCGTATTTGTAATTAACTCCATTTATTATGGCATTAGATTTAAAAGAATATATATAGGGCCCAGCTCTTAATTTTTCTCCAGAATTAGTTTTCCCATCCCATTCTAGCACATTGTAATAGTCATTGCAAGTTGCATTAATTGTTTTAATTTGATTTCCATGAGGGGTATATATGGATATTTCAATTTCAGCAGGGTATTTGATTAGATAAAATGTAAAGAAGGTATTTTCGGTAAAGGGGTTTGGGAAATTGTATAATTTACTCACATATTGATCTGATTTATTTTCAATAATAAAGCTATATGTTAGTAAAGAACGATTATTTCCATTGTCCCATGCTTCAATGTTAATTGTATTATATCCAGCCATTAAATCGCTTGGCAAATAAAAAATGGCAGATGTCTTTCCGCAAGATTCGGCATCATATTCAAATAGATTAGCATTTAAACTTAAGGCGTTGATGTCACTGTTGAACCAATATCTAACATTGTGTTGAATTCCATCCATGAAATTAATTCCTTGCGGATCTTCTAGATTAATTTCAATAGGTAAGTTGATGTTTAGAATGGATCCTTCATCTATTTTAATTCCAGATTGATATAGAGATATCATTGGACCTGAATTGTCATTTTGAAATTGTTCATTTAAGTATACAGGTACATTTTTTATTGTTTGAATTTTTCCATTGTATGTTTGATTGTTGTTTGGTTTATCTGAAAATAAAGTAATATCTACTGTTGAGCAATCGGTGCAATCTTCAATATCAAGAGGAATGTTTATGCAGCTATTTTCGGATATTGTTCCAGCATGAACTTGCTTTCCTGTTAAAGTATAAGTGATTGTTGTATCTGGGTAATTGTCTTCATATTCTACCTCATTTGATTTGATAGCAATATTAATATTTTCATAATCATTTGAATTTAGGCCAAAACTGTAAAGGTCTGAATTAATATTTTTCATTATTTCAAGCCCATTTTCTAGCAAGCTGTGTTCATTGATCATAGAGTTGTCTATTAATAGCTTAGGAAAAGGTAGGATGAGAGCAGGGTCGCCTAGTAAATGAAATAAATATTCAGTATTTTTTCCGATTCGCTTTGATTCTTTAACTATATCTCCTAACCTATAATTATTATCACCTATTATGAACTCGTTTATATTGTTAAATAAATTTGTTAAATAAATGCTGTTGGCGTATGCACCTATGCCTCTTGAAGTTGTTATTAAACTTATGGCTCCCACATCTTCAAATAATAATTTTTCAGACATGATTTGTTCAGGATTATCATATTTACCAAATGAGCAGGTCCCGGCTACCCAGATAGCAGGTTTTTTTTGTTCCTGGCAAGGGCTTCCCAATCCACATATGTGATTCAAATCTCTATTCATATCAATAATTTTTTCGCCACCTAGAGTGTTTTCAGATCCATGGCCAATATAATTTATCAGTGCTGTTCCTTGATTTATATAATCAATGATATCTGAAGTCATCTGAGGTTTTGTAGTGTAGTTACCATTTTCTATTGTATCATAACTCAATCCGTAAAATTGTGAAACATGAAGATTGTTTGATATGGACTGATATATATTATTTGTATTGATTGTATGATTCAGCTCATTTCTAGAGTAGCCGTCTTTATTTTCATCGTCTGCAATCAATCCTATTTTAGATCTCCAAATTCCAAATGTAGGGTTAATCATATATTCATATAATTTCTCTGCTACTACATTTGCTTGTTCTAAATTATTAACAGGTATTCTGCCTGTAGAAATTTGAGGAACTGAGTTTTCGAGATTTGTAAAAGTTGTTATTGTATCAATGGATGAATAGAAATCGTCAGATGGCTGCAAGCTCCCATCTGCAGCGGTTATATATATTGGAGGTATACTTGTTTCATCGCCTAAAAGTAATAAATATTTCACATTATCATCTAGATTTTGAATTTCTTGTTTAATATAAATATTTAGATTTGGATTGTTGGTGTCATACCATTCAAAATTATCTAGAAAAACTATATCCGTGCTTAATTTATATTGCTCCTCTATATCAATGCTGTGTAGCTTGGAGATGATATTGGCTGCATCTTGGTATTCGGAAATGGTAAAGATTATATATTCTGCATCGTTCTGAGCCTGAATGGAGTCTGCAAATAAAAATAGTATAATAAAAATATATCTGTTCAGCATTAACTGTAATTTACAAAATAAGATTATGAATTTTTGTGTTTATAACTATTATAGGAAATAAAAATTATAATAATTAAATTTTACACACTTTATTTTGTATAAAGTTCCATTTATAATTTGGCAAATATTAGGAGGGGCTTATGGCTTTTGATTTAAATATGATAAAATCTTTTTATAGCCGGCTACCTAATGTGATTGATTCCGCAAGAAATCGCATAGATAGACCGTTAACGTTGACAGAAAAGATTTTATATTCTCATCTTTGGGCTGATATGGAAGTATATAATAGAGGCTTAGATTATGTTAATTTTAAGCCAGATAGGGTTGCTATGCAGGATGCTACAGCTCAAATGGCATTGCTACAATTTATGATGGCCGGAAAGAAAAAGGTTGCAGTTCCTTCTACGGTACATGCAGATCATCTTATTCAAGCTAAAACAGGCTCTGACCAAGACTTGTCGTTTGCTTTAGATGTTAATTCAGAGGTTTACGATTTTCTATCTTCAGTATCTAATAAATATGGTATTGGGTTTTGGAAGCCTGGTGCAGGGATTATTCATCAAGTGGTATTGGAAAATTATGCATTCCCTGGAGGTATGATGATTGGGACTGATTCACATACTGTGAATGCTGGAGGATTAGGTATGGTTGCTATTGGTGTAGGTGGTGCAGATGCAGTTGATGTTATGGCAGGTATGCCATGGGAGTTGAAATTTCCTAAATTGATTGGTGTAAAACTTACAGGAAAGTTGAGTGGATGGGCCTCTGCAAAGGATGTGATTTTAAAAGTTGCAGGAATTCTTACTGTTAAAGGTGGGACCGGATGTATTGTTGAATATTTTGGTGATGGTGCAAAGTCTTTATCTTGCACTGGCAAAGGTACAATATGCAATATGGGTGCAGAAATTGGTGCTACTACCTCTACCTTTGGCTATGATAAATCTATGGAAAGATATTTATGTGCAACAGGACGTGAAGATGTTGCTTTTGCAGCAAATCAGGTTAAAGATTATCTTACCGCAGATCAAGAAGTATATGATAATCCTGAGAAATATTTTGACCAAGTTATTGAAATAAATTTATCAGAATTAGAACCTCATTTGAATGGACCATTTACACCTGATAGAGCGACTCCTGTATCTAAAATGAAGCAAGAGGCTGAAAAAAATGATTGGCCACTTTCTGTTGAATGGGGTCTGATTGGTTCATGCACAAATTCATCTTATGAAGATATTTCTCGTGCAGCTTCTATTGCCAAGCAAGCTGTTGATAAGGGCCTTAAAACGAAGGCTGAGTTTGGTATCAACCCTGGTTCAGAACAGGTTAGATATACTATTGAAAGGGATGGTTTTATAGATATTTTTGAAGATTTAAGTGCTCGCATTTTTACTAATGCTTGCGGTCCTTGCATTGGTCAATGGGCACGAGAAGGTGCAGATAAAGAAGAAAAAAATTCGATTGTACATTCCTTTAATCGAAATTTTTCTAAGCGTGCAGATGGAAATCCTAATACGCATGCATTTGTAGGATCTCCAGAGATGGTTGCTGCAATAGCTATCTCTGGCGATTTAGGATTTAATCCTATGAAAGATACTTTGTTAAATGAAAGTGGTGAAGAGGTGAAGCTGGATCCTCCAACTGGATGGGAATTACCCCCTAAAGGTTTTGATGTTGAAGATCCTGGATATCAAGCTCCTTTGGAAGATGGGTCGAGTGTCAACATTGTAGTTAATCCAGGGTCAAAAAGGTTGCAGTTGCTAAATAGATTTGAACCATGGCCTGGATCCGACTTGTTAGGTTTAAAATTGCTTATTAAAGCAAAAGGAAAATGTACAACTGACCATATTTCAATGGCGGGTCCTTGGTTAATGTATAGAGGACATCTAGACAATATCTCAAACAATTTATTGTTAGGTGCAGTTAATGCATTTAATGATACTCCAAATAATGTAAAAAATGCTTTGACTGGTGANTATGACTCGACACCGAAGGTTGCACGGTCATANAGAGATGCTGNTGTTTCTTCTATTGTTATAGGNGATGAGAACTATGGAGAAGGTTCCTCTAGNGAGCATGCTGCGATGGAGCCTCGTTATATGGGTGTAAAAGCAGTTGTTGTCAAATCGTTTGCTCGTATTCATGAGACTAATTTAAAAAAACAAGGTGTGCTTGCATTGACATTNGATGATAAATCTGATTATGATATNATTCAAGAAGATGATGTGTTTGATATTTGCGGACTAGANTCCTTTTCTTCATCATCTAGTTTGATATTGAAAGTTCATCATANAGATGGAACTAGCGATGAGATTGTAGTNAAGCATACATTTAATAAAAATCAAATTGAGTGGTTTAAAGCAGGGAGTGCTNTGAATTTGATTGCTAATCAATAAAATGATNAAGCCGATTGCGATAGTTACAGGGGCTTCTACAGGAATTGGCCGAAGCTTAGCAATTAAGCTTTCNANTACCTATTTGGTTTATTTAGTATCAAGGAATATTGATAAATTAAAAAAAGTATCTGATGANATANTTGCCATGGGCAATGAATGTNAAATTGTNGTTGCAGATATTACTAAGCATGAGTCTGCAAGTGATATATANTCCAAGATTNATAATAAACAAAGTNTTGAATTGTTAATAAATAATGCAGGAAANGCCATTTTTAAGGATATATCTAATATGTCTATAGACGANTGGGATGATCAGNTNAATGTTAANCTGAGAGGNGCTTTTATTATGAGTAAAATGTTTATTGACGATTTAAAATCTAAAAAAAATGGTACGATTGTATTTACAAANTCAGTTGCAGGTTTGCAGCCNTATAAGAATTCAACTGCATATGTAGCATCTAAGCATGGTTTGCGCGGGTTTGCATCATCGCTTAGAGAGGANCTTAGAGAATATAATATAAAAGTNATTTCAGTTTANCCAGGTGCCATCGANACACCTCTGTGGGATNANATGGAAATGGATAGTCTTAGACCAGAAATGATGANTTCNGANGATGTTGCTGATATTGTTNTAAATTCCATTAATTCNCCTAATAANTGTACAGTTGAAGANATAGTGNTACGTAGAGTGCAGGGTGATTTTTAATANGGNCAGANTGGAAAAAATCAATTTATTCTAATTCTCTTGCTATAAAGATAATATTAATATTAAATTTCTAGGCTATAACTAAATTAGTTTTTTTAAATAAATATGTTTAATCAATTACAAGATCGCTTATCTAATGTGGTTAAAACCTTGAAAGGTCAAGGGCGGATAAGTGAAAATAATGTTAAAAATGCTATAAGAGATGTTCGNAGAGCATTGTTGGAAGCTGATGTAAACTTGAAGGTTGTNAGATCTTTTATTGATACTGTTCAAGAAAAAGCAATTGGCGAAAAAGTGNTTAAATCAATTAGTCCGGANCAGCAATTCATCAAAATTATTTATGATGAAATGGTTAGTTTTCTTGGAAATGATAATAGNGGTATAGCATATAGNCAATCAGGCCCTACTGTTATTACAGTGGTTGGTTTNCAGGGAGTAGGAAAAACAACTACCTGNGCTAAATTGGCTAGTTTTTTGAAAAATAAACAGCATAAGGTCCCAATGATTATAGCTGCGGATATACAGAGACCAGCAGCCATAGATCAATTAGAAACTTTAGGAAAGAATATTAATATTTCAATATTTTCGGATAGAAATGAAAAAAATGTTCTTAATATTGTTGAAAATGGAATAGCTGAAGCTAAGTCAAATAAATTTGATACGGTGATTATTGATACTGCTGGCAGGCTTCATATAGATAGTGATTTGATGAAGGAGCTAAAAGATATTATTGATATATCAAATTCAAGTGAAATTATTTATGTAGCTGATGGAATGACNGGACAAGATGCTGTNAACTCATCTAAATTGTTTTCTGAGTCAATTGATATTTCAGGTGTTATATTGACNAAAATGGATGGAGATTCTAAAGGTGGAGCNGCTTTGTCAGTTAGGCAGGTGACTGGAAANCCTATCAANTTTATTGGTACAGGTGAAAATAATAATGCNTTTGAATTATTTCACCCTGATAGAATTGTAAAGCGTATTTTAGGAATGGGTGATGTCNTTGGCCTTGTTGAAAAAGCAGAGCAAGTTTTTGATAAAGAATTATCAGATGATTTAAATAAGAAATTGTTACAGAACAGTTTCACTCTTAAAGATTTTCAGGCCCAAATCAAGCAATTTCAAAAAATGGGTCCAATGTCAGATATAATAGGTATGATGCCTGGTGCTAATAAGTTAAAGGGNTTAAATGTAGATGAGAAAAAGATTATTTGGATTGATGCTATTATTAATTCAATGACAGAAGCTGAAAGATTGAATCCAAGTATTATTAANGGTTCAAGGAGGCAAAGAATTGCATTGGGTAGTGGACGGAATGTTCANGANGTAAATCAGCTTTTAAAACAATTTGATCAAATGAANAGTATGATTAAAAAAATGAATAAAAAGGGTTTCGGTAGATTCCCATTTAAATAAAGGAGATTATTTTTGTCAGTAAAAATTAGATTACAAAGATTAGGAAGAAAGAAAAAGCCTTTTTATAGAATCGTTGCTATTGATTCTAAAAAAAGAAGAGATGGTTTAGAGATAGAAAGATTAGGTTGGTATGATCCTGTTGTTAAGGATGATTTATCTATGAAATTGAATGAAGAAAGAACTAAGTCTTGGATAGAGCANGGTGCTATTCCATCTGACACTGTTAAATCATTAATGAAAAAATCAGGACTAAGCTATAAATGGCATTTGCAATCTTTGGGTTTAAGTGATGATGATATTGTGAAAAAAATGGATGAATGGGAGAGAGCCCAAGAGCAAAGAGCTGAGATTTCAAAGAAAAAGAAAGAAGAAAAGAAGCTTCAAAAGCAGAAAGAATTAGAACAGGCTGCTAGAGATGCTGCTGCAGAAGAAGCTCCAGCGGAAGAGGCTGTTGCAGAAGAGGCTCCAGCAGAAGAGGCTCCAGCAGAAGAAGCTCCAGCGGAAGAGGCTCCAGCAGAAGAAGCTCCAGCGGAAGAGG
>NZVQ01000024.1 GCA_002701525.1 Fidelibacterota bacterium
TTTTTGCAATCAAAACCTGCGGGTCAGGTGACTCTATAATATGATTTGGGGCAATATGCTTTGTTCTTTCAAACCAAAAATTAGCTATTTCAGTTAATATTTGTCCTTTAAAAGGGATAGTCCCTAAAACATGATCAAATGCAGATACTCTATCAGAAGTAACCATAATAATTTTATCATCATGATAAAAGTTATTTCGCACCTTGCCCTTATAATGTTCTCCTAATGAATCATGCTCAAATTTTTCAAGTGTTAAATCTAATTGACTTTTAATATCCATTATTTTATCTCCAATCTGTTAAAAACTTTTTTAATATTCCTAAGTACTTTATTTAAATCAAACAACTCATCAATTTCTTCTCTCGACAAAATTTCATTAATACTATCATCATTAAATAACAGGTNTTTAAAATCTATCTTTTCTTCCCAAACCTTCATAGCATTTTTTTGAACCATTTTATANGCATCCTCTCTNGTGACACCTTTTTTAATCAATGCCAACAANACTTCTTGACTAAAAATCAAACCATTAGTTTTATTAATNTTATCCATCATATTGTCTGGATAAACAAGTANGTTCTCAAATAATGTTGTCATTTTGTTAAGCATATAATCTATTATATGTGTAGAATCTGGNATTATAATTCTTTCAACTGANGAATGAGATATATCTCTTTCATGCCATAATGCTATATTTTCCAATGATGTATGAGCATTACCTCTTAANATTCTTGCAAAGCCCGTCATTCTCTCTGTTATAATNGGATTCCTTTTATGAGGCATTGCCGANGATCCCTTTTGTCCCTTTGAGAAAAACTCTTCAGCTTCNAGAACCTCTGTCCTTTGTAAATGTCTAATCTCTACAGCAATTTTTTCTAAAGAAGCTCCAATAATAGCTAAAACAGACATATATTCAGCATGATGATCCCTTTGTATAACTTGATTAGAAACACTTTCCGGCTTAAGACCTAATTTTGCACAAGTTTTTTCTTCTACTTCAGGGTCNAAATGCTGATAAGTTCCTACNGCACCNGATATTTGCCCATAAGCAATATTATCTAAAGCATTTTCCCANCTCTTAATACCTCTACTTATTTCNTCACTCCAAAGAGCTAGCTTTAAACCAAATGTAATCGGCTCAGCATGAACTCCATGCGATCGTCCTATTTGAAATGTATCTCTATATTCTAATGCTTTTTCTCTAAGTAAATTTTTAAATATATTTAATTTATTTAGAATAATTTCTCCTGCTTCTTTACACTGCAATGCAAGCGATGTATCTAATAAATCAGAAGAAGTCATACCCATGTGCACAAACCTAGAATCTGGCCCTATGTTTTCAGCTAAATTAGTAAGAAATGCTATTACATCATGATGAGTTTCAGCCTCTATTTCATTAATTCTATCTACCGAAAAAGCCGCCTTTTTTTTGATTACTTCTAATGATTCTCTAGGCACATGTCCCATCTCAGCTAAAACTTCTAGCACTGCAATTTCAACATTTTTCCAAGTTTCATATTTGTTTTGGTCTGACCAAATTCTTGACATGTCTGGAGTCGCATATCTTTCAATCATTTATTTAAACCCTTTAGTTATTTTGTTCTGGATCGCCTAATTCTAAATCAATTTCTTTTTTTTCACCGTTTCGCAATATCATTAATTTAACAATATCTCCGACTTTATGAAATCCTTCATCTATAATTTCTGTAATATCTTTTGCAGAATTCACATTTTGGCCTTGGACTGTTAATATTATATCTCCAACCTTAAGAGCAGCTTCATATCCTGGAGAATATTTTTCTACATCTCTAATCAAAACCCCTTTTTGATTTTCTAGCCTTAGATATTTCATTATAAATTTATCAACAGGCTGGACATGAATACCTGTAGTATAGTTTCTTCTTACTCGACCATATACTTTTATATCTTCAATAACTTCCTTGACCCTCTTAATTGGAATTGCAAAACCTATACCTATTGAACCTGAAGCATAATCTGAATCAGTCATTATAAAGGTGTTAATTCCAATCACTTGGCCTGATAGATTAACTAATGGCCCTCCACTATTACCTCTATTTATAGCTGCATCTGTTTGAATCATATCCTGATATACATAACCATGGTCCTTTAACCCAAAGTCAATATCAACACCACTTATTATACCTAGTGTTGCTGTTGGCTGATTTGAAACACTGAATAAACCTAACGGATTACCTAAAGCAAATACTGATTCTCCTACAATTAAATCATCCGATTTTCCCAGTTCCGCATAAGACAAATCATCACCTTCTATTTTAATCAAGGCTAAGTCAGTTAAATGATCAATTCCAATTATTTTCCCGCTATATCTTTTCCCACCAACTAATGTAACAGTTATTTCTAATGCATTATCAACAACATGAGAATTTGTAATGACATATCCATCTGGACTTATTATAACCCCTGAACCAAGGTTGTCGACTTTGTATGTATTTAAATATGAATCAAAAAAAGGACTCCAAATATTATTATTCCTTTTTATTTGTTTAACATTAATGCCAACTACACAAGGCTTAACCTTATCTATAGATTCAACAATATTAATCTGAGTATTCAAAACAGCTTGATTTTGATAAAACACAAATAATATTATCGATTGAATAATAAATATTAAAAGTACAAATTTATTAATATGCTTTTTAATCATAACAAACTCTTTTTAGATACAATCCATAAGCAGGAGCCTTAAATATAGTGTTCTGACATTGCGAACTATTATTGGATAATCGATTTTTGAAATCCTCAATTGATAGCTTTCCTTTCGCNACCTCCACCATTGTTCCAACTAGATATCTAACCATATGATGTAAAAATCTGTTTCCATGAATCTCATATACTAGTTTATTTTCCACCTCAGACCATTTGGATAAATAAATTGTACAAACTTTATTTTCTATATCAGGATTATTCTTGCTAAATAATGAAAAATCATTTGTGCCTAAAATCAAATTAGAACAATCATGTAACAAACCCANATTAACATGTGAATTTAAAAACCATTCACGATTATTTAAAAATGGCGAANCCTCTTTAGATATTTTATAAATATAACACCTCTTCTTCGCTGAAAATCTTGAATTNAAATTTAAATCAACCTCAGNAGANTCNTTTATNAAAATATCATCATTAGTATTCGCATTAATTGCATTTTTCAAATCTGTCGCAGACATATTAGTAGTCAATTTGATATTCGCTACTTGCCCTAAAGCATGTACTCCAGAATCAGTCCTGCCTGAACCTNTTAAATTTANAACCTGATGATTTTTATATAGAATTTGNTTAAGTGCCTTTTCNATTTCACCCTGAANNGTATAGCAGTCAGGTTGGAATTGCCAACCATTATAATTTGNTCCTAAATATTCAATANTAAATTTAAAATTTTTTTCAGAAGATTCCATTAATCGCAAGACCTAGTTTTAATAACATAGCAATAAAAGCCCAAAAGACCTAAAAATAATCCAGCTACTGAATCAATAAAATAGTGCTGTTTTATAAAAAATGTTGCTAAAAAAATTAAAAAAGCTATTGTCAAAGAAATCCNNCGGAATTTTGTAAAATCATGATAGTATGATAAACATAAAAAAGTTGCAACAGCAACATGCATAGATGGAAATGCATTTTGATGAAGATAATCATATGTTATCAAATTATGAAAATAAATAATAAAAGATGGNTGAGNAAAATGNACTTGATTCAAGANATATGAAGCATCTATTGGCCAAAATATAAATACTAAATAACAAATAATAGTAATAGCATTTAGTATGGATGTAATATTTCTTATTTTCAATTCATTATTCCATAATAAAGGAGGNAGNATTATTATAAAATAATAAAAATAGTATGGTATTATCATTAGAGGAATAAATGGAATGCTTTCATCAAAATAATAAAACCAACTAGGAACTGATATNGANTCAATGAAAACAGGAATAACAAGGTATAGGCACANAAGAAACCAAAATGATGAAAATATTTTGATATTNTTTATTTTTTGATGCAATTATTTATTTTATAAAATTAATTTTTTCAATTAACANCTGATTATCNTATTGCATCTCTAACAAATAGACTCCTGAGGATAGTNTTTTATCAGGGGNCCAGACAACTGAGTNTTTTCCAGGCATTTTAACCTCATTTACTAATGTTTTNAAATATCTACCTTTCAAATCTAAAATTTTAATTGTTNTAGAACTTAATTTATCAACTTTGTAGTCAATGGTAACNGATGGATTAAATGGATTTGGATANATAGAANATAGCTGNTATNTATCTNACTTTATATCATNAATATTTAAAGTTTCACAATCAATNAAAAACTCAAACCCTNATGGNTGTTCATAACAAGANGTGAATGTTTCTGNAGAATCATTTTCTCCATCNCCATCTATATCTATACAGTAATCTATTGGAGGAGTTCCATCNCAATCNCATAAGCCATTTGGATANANACCATATTCTCCTACAAACATATCTCCACCACATACTCCACAATCGTCTGGAGATTCTCCTGATATTGAAACTCCTGTATTTGGACAGCAATTAGTTTCTAATTCAGGGCCATTTCCTCCACAAATGCCACATGAATCAAACTGATCACCTATACACTCATCATCGATATCTTCGCAATTTAAAACTAAATCCGTAAACTCATCACTTTCAATTAAATCACAGAATTCATAAGTATAATTTGGATTTCCAAGGCCATCACCATCACCATCTATACAATATATAAATGGGGCCGTACCTTCACAATCACATAATCCTTCAACAATTCCATCTCCATTGCAAATTCCACATTCATCTATAATGGCATTCCCTCCACATTCNCCANNACAATCAACTATTGCACTNCCCTGACAAACACCAAAGCAATCTTCTACAGCATCACCNCCACATTCATTATTGCAATCAAAATCATATGCACAAGTTCCATTTTCAACAGTTGCCTCATAAGAGTAATTGCAGGCTTGAGGGTCCATGCATCCAAGATTTCCAACTACAACTGATCCATTTGATACATTATTAATAAAGTCAATATCATTAATCCGAAGCTGAGTAAATGATATATTAGAATAATCGCCTACTGATCCTTTGATATTAAACTTAAACTTTAATACTTCTCCATCAATACTGCTACCTATACTAAAAATCACTACATCAATTAAACCTAGTTCAGCTGTATTTAATCCATAAAATGCATCTAATCCTGTCATAGGACAGCTATCAACAATGCATTCATATGGCTCAGGAGTACAAAAACAATNGTCTGAATCAAGCTCAATAGCATAATGGTCATACTCGATAACAAACTCTATACCATATATGTTATCTAGTTGTGCTGAATTAATAGAGACCCAAATACTAGCACTGTCTACATGTGCAGAAATATTTTCTTCAATCCAAAACAATGTGGTGCCTAGTGGTACTTCGCAATCGCTAATGCAATCATTATAATTCTCGGATGGAGAACAAACATTATCATCACATTCTTGAGAGAAAACAAAGGATACTAAAAATACTATATAAATAAAAACATTGATGATTAATAATCTCAGTTTTATTTGTAAATATAAGGAACAACATCTGCATTTATTCTAGTACCTAATTTGCTTGCAAGTGTTGTGTTTAAGGTAATTACACGATTAAAAAAGATTTTATTTTTTTTACCGTATGCAGAAAATAATATATTATCCTGAGGTTTTTTACTAATGGACTTAGGTATTTCTGTTCCTTTTAATGAGAATGCCAATAATTTTCCTTTTTTATTTGAACGTAATTCAAAACCTAAATTATCACATATTCCTCCAAAAAGCGAATCAATAGAAAATAAATCATTTGGCATAATATCAAATTCTACACCAGCTATAGGAATTTGATTAATTGAATAGATATTAATAATTACATTGTCGCCATCTTCTACTATTGATGCAATACCAACTTCTGCATATTTTTTTTCTGAAACAATAGCTTTATTAGTTGAAAATAATAACCCAAANAAAAACAAATATAATAAAATTATTTTATTCAAAATGCTTCTCCTTAATTAAAGCCTTAATCTAAAGTTAATTATTCATAATATTAAAGAAATATGTTCACATATCTTATTAAATTACTAACAATGTTGAGAAATATATTTATATTCATAATTATACAATCCTTTATTTTTTGTCAAATAGATGAAGTCAGCATATCTATTGAAAATAGAAATTCTAAAAAACACACTGACCAATATTTGNAAAAATTAAAAAACGATATTGAATTTTACATATTATCAACAGACTTTCTAGAAAGCCCTAATGAAAATATAAAAATAGCATTAGATATATCATTTATTATAGAATCAATTTCAGATAACAATATTATCAGTGCACATGTTTTATTTTCCAANAGAGGAGATCAAATACTATTCTCTGATGGAATTGATTTTGAATATAACCTAGGGCAAACTTTGATTTATACCACTACATATAATTCATTAACATCATTTATAAATTATAATATCTTCACAATTATTGCTGGAGAACTAGATAAATATAATTACAAAGGTGGACAAAACTATTACATAAGAAGTGAAGATATTGCNTATCAAGCAAGCATATCCGACTATCCAAGAAGATGGAATAAACGATTGAAATATTTAAANCAATTGAAAGAAAATATATACTTTCGAAATATTAAATATTTATATCAAAATATAATTAAACATTTAGAGAGTNCTGAAGATGAGTTCGATGAGGATATTGTAATAGCTAACCTAAATAAATTATATGATGANCTAATTAACATTAATGATGAATACGGATATCATAAAAATACTATACATTTTTTAAATTCTAATTTAGAAGAAATCGCAGAGCTCTATTATGATTATGAAATGGATTATGTAATAAAATTTTTAGAAAGATATGACAGAGATAATTCAGAATTCTATAAAGATTATATTGATTAATGATTAAATTTTATATAATTATATGCATATCCCTTCTTCATTCTGATGAAAAGTCATCAGTAGACATACAAAAAGAAATAGACTCTAGGTCTAGTCAAATACAATTATTAAAAGAAGAAATAAAAACACTTGAAGAAAATATTATTTCCAAAACAAAGAATGAAATAAATATTTCTGAGATATTATTAGATATTGATTATAAAATAAACTTAACTGAAAAATTAATTAAATCAATGAGTAGAGAAGAAAAAAATATACAAAGACAAATAGACAAATCATATATTGAAATCAGTCAAAAAGAAGAAAAAATAAAGGATATACAAAATAATTTAAAAAATAATATAATACATGCCTATAAAAATGGGAAACCCACATTCTTAGAATCTCTTTTAAATATAAACAACCTATATGACATCACTTATAAAACAAAATATTTAAAAAATATTAATATTTTTCAACAGAACAATAAAAAAAGATTAAAAAAACTTATTTCTGATTTAAAATTAGAAAATCAAAAATTGAAAAATAAATTAAATAATAAAAAAAAATTAATAAATGATAAAAAAGAAGAAAACAAACAACTTAAAAAAGATATAGCAACAAAAAACAAATTATTAAAAGATATTAGTGCTGATAAAGAAGCCCAACAAAAAAGACTAAATAATAAACAAAAAAACCTCAAAGAAATAGAAGATATAATCAATAAACTTTATACTGATAAAAAAAATCAGCTAAAAAGGGAACAAGAACTAGCTGAAATACGTAAACTCCAGAAAATGGCCGTGAATGGAAATTTTAAATCTATGAAAGGAAAACTTCCTTGGCCTATAAATGGAACAGTCATATCTAAATTTGGAAATAAAAAAAATCAAAAACTGAAAACTATTACAGAAAATCTTGGGATTGATATTAGAGCATCAAAAAGTACTAAAGTTGTTGCAGTATTAGATGGAGTAGTAAGCACTATCACTTATATACGAGGACATGGAAATATTATAATACTTGATCATGGAGATGGATTTAACACTGTGTACTCAAATATAGATAACATAATGATTAATGAAAATGATTATATAAAAGCTGGACAAAATATAGCCAGTGTCAATGATAACATGATACTTCATTTTGAAATATGGGGAAATCAAAAAAAAATGAACCCAGAAAGTTGGCTAATAAAAAAATGATATATTCAAATCTAATCATACAGCCAAATGCATGGAATAAATTAAATAACTATTTCGATAAGAAAAAACTTCCAAATGCACTCCTTTTTTATGGTAATAATGGGCTTGGAAAAGAAGGACATGCTATTGAATTTGCAGCTCTTATTAACTGCCTTAAACCGGAAAATAAACAAAGTTGTGGAAAGTGCATGTCCTGTCAAAAAATAAAAACTTTTCAACATGGAAATCTAAAATTGATACATCCCCTTCCTACAGGGAAACAAAATTCTGCTAAGTCTCCATTAGAAAATCTAACAAAGTCAGAATTGGAAAATTATCAAGACATGCTTTCTTTGAAATCAACAAACCCATATTATAAAATTGAAGTACCTAAATCTAATTCGATATTAATTAATTCAATACGCTCATTGAAAAAAGATCTATCATTAAGTAAAATTGAAAAAGGTTGGAATATAATCATTATTTTAGAAGCTGAAAAATTATGTTACCCAAACAATGTAGCTGCAAATGCATTACTTAAAATTTTGGAAGAGCCTCCAGAAAAAACATTGTTTATATTAATAACATCAAATTATTCTAAAATAATAGATACTGTTAAATCTAGATGTCAAAGTATTTTTTTTCCAAAAATTGCCTATAGTAAATTATATGACCTTATGGATGACAACTTATCTTATGAAGAGAAAAGTATAATTGCCAATATTTCTAACGGTGATATTAATTTGATTAAAAATTTAGATAATTCAATAACAGAAATATATGACGATTTGAAAATATTTATAAAATCCTGCTATAGTAGCAGGCATGAATATAATGATTTAATTATTCAACGAATTAGTATCCTAAAAAGAACTAATAATATAAAATTATTAATTTTTTTTAGAATCATCATGATATATTTTAAAGATTTATTTGTTTTTGCTGAATCAAAAGATATAAAATACATTGTTTATAAAAATTTAGATAAGCATTATAATAAAATTATCAATCATCATAATCATTCAAATTGGAATTTATGTATTGATATTATAGAGAATACATTAAACAATATTTATAAAAATGCATCTATACCCCTTTGCATTAATGGAATGATTATTGAAATACAAGAATTGATAAATGGAAATAAAAACGAAAAATTTGATATTAATAATTGGTTAGAAATAAAATAGCTATATGAAAAAAAACTACATTACAACCCCTATATACTATGTTAATGATAAATTGCATATTGGACATGCATATACTACTATTTTAGCTGATGTTTTAAACAGATTCCATAATCTTATTGGACATAAAAGCTTCATGCTGACTGGAAGTGATGAACATGGACAAAAGGTCCAAGAAGCTGCTGAAAAAAGAGGAGTTTCACCTGTTGAGCATGTCGATGAGTATGTTTTAAATTTTACCAAATTATGGGAAAAATTAAATATCAATTATGATGATTTTATAAGGACTACTGATAGCAGGCATACGAGTAAAGTTAAAGAAATGCTGACACAATTATGGGAAAAAGAAGAAATCTATTTGGATGAGTATGAAGGTTTATATTCAGTATCTGAAGAACGTTTTGTTACAGAAAAAGAAATTGATGAAGGTGATTTTAAAAATATTATAAAGTTAAAAGAAAAAAACTATTTCTTTAAAATGTCAAAATATCAAGATAAATTAATTGAACATATTAATCAAAATCCTAAATTCATATGCCCTGAATCAAGAAAAAATGAAATTCTTGGCTTTCTTAGCAAGCCGCTAAATGATTTATGTATTTCTAGACCTAAATCAAGATTGAATTGGGGTATAGAACTTCCATTTGACTCTAATTATGTTACATATGTTTGGTTTGATGCTCTTATGAATTACATAACAGCAATTGGTTGGGATTCTAATGAAAAAAAATTTAATAGTTATTGGCCTGCTAATTATCATTTAGTTGGTAAAGATATTATTACAACACATGCTGTTTATTGGCCTACAATGCTAATGGCTGCAAAACTACCTTTACCTAAAACCATATTAGCTCATGGATGGTGGCTATTTGATGATTCAAAAATGTCAAAAACGGATGGAAATACTGTAGATCCTTTAGAATTAATAGATCTCTATGGCGAAGATTCGTTACGATATTATTTAATGCGAGACATGGCATTAGGACAAGATGCTAATTATAGTTTAGATAAATTTATTAAAAGATATAATTCTGATTTAGCGAATGATTTTGGCAACCTCGTAAACAGGATAACTATAATGGTTAAAAAGCATTTTAACGATGTTGTACCTGAGCCTGGAGACTATACTGAAGATGACTTGAATGTTATAGCAATAGCTAAATCAACTATTGATAGTACATTAAGAAATTTTGAGCACTTAAAAATTCATGATGCAATAGAAGATATTCTTAAGCTCCTTCGTAGTTTAAATAAATATTTAGAAATAAATGAACCTTGGAAAATTTTAAAAAAAGAACCTAACAATGTAAAAGCAACTAATTCAATTTATGTTTCTATTAATGCTTTATATATTGGAACACAATTACTGCATCCTATTATGCCTAGAAAAACTACAGAAATATCAAATGTTTTAGGGATAGAAAAAATACAACACTTAAATAGAAATTTTGATATTTTAAAGCCTGGAACCAAAATAGGAAAATCCAACTCTCCATTCCCAAGGATACAATAACAAAATATGTTTATTGACTCACATTGTCATATTTACTATGATACATTCCATGATGATATTTTAGATGTCATTAATAGAGCTCAAGATGCAGGAGTAAAAAAAATGATATGCATTGGTGTTGATTTGAAATCATCAGATTCTTGCATTGAACTAGCTCAGAAATTTGAAAATGTTTATGCTACTGTTGGTTTCCATCCGCATGAATCTAAACTTGCAGAACCTAATTTTCTAAATATATTAAGTTCTATGGCAGAAAATTCTAAAGTAGTTGCAATAGGAGAAATAGGCTTAGACTTTCATTATACTCATAGCGATGCAGATATACAACGAAAAGTTTTTATTCAACAACTTGAACTTGCAGAATCAATAGGACTTCCAACAGTCGTTCATTCAAGAAAAGCTGATAATGAAACCCTTGAAGATATTTCAAATGTAAAAAAAACTAAAGGTGTTATCCATTGTTTTGCTAGTGATTTAGCGCAAGCAGAACGAATTATTAAATTGGGATACTATATATCATTTACAGGATTAATCACATTTGTAGATGAGTTAAGTGATGTAATAGCAAATATACCATTAAATAAAATATTAATTGAAACAGACTCGCCTTATTTATCTCCTGTTCCGTTTAGAGGGAAACGAAATGAGCCTAAGAATGTAGTTGAAATAGCAAAAAAAATTGCCCTTATAAAAGCTATTGATTTAGAAGTAGTAAAACAGCAAACCACAAAAAACACATTAAATTTATTTCATAAAATTATTTAATATTATCATGAACAACCATCCACATAAAAAAAAATGGGGCCAAAATTTCATTCAAGATAAAAATATTATTCAGAAAATAATTAATGTTATAAACCCTACAAAAGATGATAAAATCATTGAGATCGGCCCTGGAAAAGGTGCTATTACTGAATACCTTATAAACTCAAATCAATTAACTGCAATTGAAATTGATCCCCTTTTATATTCGTATCTTAAAGATAAATTTCAATCTAAATTAAGCTTGATTAATGATGATATACTAAATATAGACTTATGTAATTATTCAGATTATAATAAGATAGTAGGAAACCTTCCCTATTATATTACAACACCAATAATTTTCAAAATTTTACACCAACCTTTTTTTGATGAAGCTGTATTTATGGTTCAGAAAGAAGTTGCTGAAAGAATCACAGCATCTCCAGGAAATAA
This sequence comes from Fidelibacterota bacterium, assembly GCA_002701525.1. Lineage (GTDB taxonomy): Bacteria > Fidelibacterota > Marinisomatia > SCGC-AAA003-L08 > D37C17 > SCGC-AAA003-L08. The sequence continues at coordinate 12,052 of NZVQ01000024.1, forward strand.
AATTTATGGAAGGCTCTCTGTCATGGTTCAGGTGCTTGCTGATGTGAAAAAAGAATTTAATATTTCAAAAAATATTTTTTATCCAAAGCCAAAAGTAGATTCTTCATTAATAAAAATATTTATTAAAAAAAATAATAATGTTAATAATATGGAACTATTTTCAGAAATAGTAAAAATAGCATTTGGACAAAGAAGAAAAATTTTAAGGAATTCCCTGAAGGATATTATACCAATCAATGCATATAATGAATATAAGAACATGCGACCTGAACAATTAAATGTATCTGATTATATTAAAATTAGCAATAATATATAAATTTTGGATAAATTGCGTAAGTTTTGTAAAATTATAGGCTGTATACTAATGCATTCTTTAAATGAAGGAAAATATGCCTAAAAAAGATGATAAAAAAACTACTACTAAAAAAGTAACTGCTAAAAAAACAGCTACTAAAAAAGTAACTGCTAAAAAAACNNCTACTAAAAAAGTAACTGCTAAAAAAGAAAAGGATGCTTTAAAATCAGTTGANAGTATAAGTCCTGACATTTTAAAAGAAGAAAAAGCTATTGCAAAACAAGAAGGTAAGACTAATAAGAAAAAACCAGTAGCAAAGAAGAAGAAAAAAAGTAAAGTAGATCAGAAAATTCAAAAACTTGGAAGTGATGCAAATAGATCATTGAGTAAATATCTTCAAGAAATAAGTAGATATGAACCTCTTACACCTGATAGAGAAGTTGATTTGGCTATCAAAGTTAAACAAGGTAATAGAAGAGCTTTAAAAGAATTAACTGAGGCAAATTTAAGATTTGTAGTTAGTGTGGCAAAAGATTATCAAGGACAAGGATTACCACTAACAGACTTGATTAATGAGGGAAATTTAGGCTTAATAAAAGCAGCTGAACGATTTGATGAAACTAGAGGTTTTAAATTTATTTCATATGCTGTGTGGTGGATAAGACAATCGATACTTCAAGCACTAGCTGAGCATTCTAGAATAGTTAGACTTCCTCTCAATAGAGTTGGAACAATTAGTAAAATAAATAAAGCTGCTGAACGACTAGAACAAGAGTTTGAAAGATCTCCTAGAGCAGATGAGCTTGCACGGCAGCTAGATATGAAACCTAATGAGGTGAACGATGCTCAACGAATATCAAGAAGACATCATTCTTTAGACACTCCCTTTTCAGATGAGGATAAAAATTGTTTATTAGATATTATTGAAGATGGGAAAACTGAATCTCCTGATAAAGAACTGCTTATGGATTCACTTCAAGAAGAGGTTTCTGCAGCTTTAGATACTTTAAAAGATAGAGAACGTGAAGTCATTAGAATGTACTTCGGAATTGAAAGAGAATATGCACTTACGCTAAATGAAATTGGAGAAGAGTTTGGATTGACAAGAGAACGTGTAAGGCAGATAAAAGAAAAAGCGATAAGAAGATTGCGACATCGTTCGCGGAGTCGAAAATTAAGACAATACTTAGGATAAACTTGCATGGAGGCAATATAAAATATGGTTAGTGTTATAGTAAAAGATAATGAATCATTTGAGAAAGCACTTAGAAGATTCAAGAAAAAATGGGAAAAAGCTGGAATTTTAAGAGATGTTCGAAGTCGAACATATTATTTAAAACCTAGTGAAGCTCGAAAAATGGAAAAAGTAAGAAAACGAAATACCATTAAAAGAGCAAATAGACAATATTAATATAATTAANAAACAAAATGATAATTAAAATCCAGACCTAGTAACACTGTCTGGATTTTTTTTGGAATTAGAAAATCTAAAAAATGACATTAATAAAAAGCATCTCAGGTATTAGAGGTATCGTAAATAATGGACTTGATTATAGCATAATAGAAAAATTTGCATTTGCTTTTTTAAAGTTGCAGAAACCTGGGGGAATACTAATAGCCAGGGATGGAAGAAGTCATGGATTAGAATTTTCTCAAAAGCTATGTGAATCTTTAAAAGCTGCAAATCAAATAGTAATTGATTGTGGAATAGTGCCAACACCAACAGCACAATTTATTGTTGAAAATAATAATTATGCTGGTGGAATTATCATTACAGCTAGTCATAATCCTACAGAGTGGAACGGTCTTAAATTTATTGATAGTGATGGATGCTTTATTAAATCTGAAAAATACAAAAAATTAATATCTTTAGTAAGCAATGAAACTCATATTCAATTAAGTCCTAATCCTAATTCACAATTGATTGATTATAACAATGAAGCTATAAATAAACATTTAAATAATATTACTAATTTATCATTAATCGATATAGAACGAATAAAAAACAAGGAATATAAAGTAGTTGTTGATGCAGTCAATAGCTCGACTTCTAAGATACTACCACAATTGCTAAAACAGTTTTCATGTGATATTACTGAATTAAATTGTAATGCAGATGGGCACTTTAATAGAGGAGCAGAGCCTCTTCCACACAATTTATCAGAAATATCAAAAAAGGTTATTGAAACTAAATCAGATTTTGGTATTGCTACCGATCCAGATGGGGATAGACTTGCTATTATTGATGAAAAAGGAAATCCTATCGGAGAAGAATCTACCCTCGTTATTTGTTGTGAGAGCCTATTGATGAATAAAAAAATCAACAGTCCTTTAGTTACCAATTTATCTACATCGATGGCAATTGATAAATTAGCAGAAAAATATAATGTAAATGTTGTAAGATGCAATGTTGGAGAAATAAATGTAGTTACCAAAATGAAAGAAGTTGGATGCCTCATTGGTGGCGAAGGCAATGGTGGAGTTATATTGTCTGAATCACATTATGGTAGAGATTCGCTAGTTGCAACCGCTCTATTACTAAACAGGCTATCTATGAATGATATTACTATGAGTGAATTACACAGCAGCATCCCACATTATGAAATAGTTAAAGATTTTATAAAAACAGATAAAACTATAGACTCTAAATTTATTAATACGATAGAAAAACAATTCAACCCAGATGAAATGAACCAAATGGATGGTATAAAATTAATTTGGGGGAATAAATGGATACATATCAGAAAATCTAATACAGAGCCAATTGTGAGATTCTATGCTGAAGCAGAAACGACCCAAGAATCTCTTGATCTAATTAATAAATCTAAAGAAATATTTAGCAAATAATGACAACTGTGACCACTTTAAAAAGAGGTTCAGAAATAATAGTTTCCATAGAATCATTAGCATTTGGGGGGAAAGGATTAGCTAGATATAATAATATTGTTATTTTTGTAAAAAATGGTATTCCAGGTCAGAAGTTAAAAGTTGTTATCATCAAAAAAAGTAAACAATATTTTGAAGCAAAAATATTAGAAATCATATCTGAATCTAAACATTATATCGAGCCTGTTTGCCAACATTTTAAATATTGTGGAGGATGCAGCTTTCAAAATTTAGATTATCAAATACAAATTAAGCAAAAAACAAAACAAATTGAGGATATATTCGAAAGAATTGGAAATCAAAAAGATTATATCACTTACCCTATTCAAAAATGTAAAAATATTTATGAATACAGGAATAAAATGGAATTCACCTTTTCAAATAGAAGATGGATATTGAAAAATGAGCCTCTTAATGTGAAATCTGATTTTGCATTAGGCTTACACATTCCAGGAAGATATGATAAGATATTAGATATAAATCAATGTCATATTCAAAATAATATTGCTAATAAAATACTAAATATAATTAAAGAACATAGTCAACATATGGAGCCTTATGATATTATAAAACATAAAGGTTTTTTACGTAATTTAATGATTCGACATGCCTTTAATACAAATCAGACAATGGTAAATATTGTCACCGCTTTTGAGGATACAGATATATTAAAGCCTATAGTAACTAAACTGGTCCAAGATGTAAATAGCATTGCAAGTATAGTAAATAATATTACGACTAGAAAAGCAGGTGTATCAATTGGTGAATATGAAGTGAATCTGTATGGAGAAAAGTATATTCAAGAAACAATTAATGGATTAACCTTTAATATTTCTGCCAATTCTTTTTTTCAAACAAATACTAATCAAACAGAAAAATTATATTCAATGATAATAGAAGAATCTGATTTAAAAAAAACTGATATTGTTTACGATCTGTACTGTGGAACTGGAACGATAGGTATATCAATGGCTAAATATGTGAAATTTGTTTATGGTTTTGAAATCGTTGAGTCTGCAGTAGATGATGCTAACGTAAATGCAAAATTAAACAATATTAATAATATTATTTTTTTTAAGGGTGACTTGCAAAATATTTTTAGAGTAAATTTAGATATTGAAAAAATAGAAAAACCTAGTATTGTAGTTATTGATCCACCAAGAGCAGGAATGCATAAAAAAACAATTTCAGACATCATTGCAAAAGAACCTAAAAAAATAATATACATATCATGCAATCCATCAACTCAGGCTAGAGATATAAAAGAATTGTCTATATATAATTATAAATTAAAGAAAATTTTACCTTTAGATATGTTTCCGCACACTCCACATTTAGAAAACATTGCAGTAATTGAGAAATAAAATGAATGATATTTCTATAAAAATAAGAGAATTACAAAAAGTGTACGATGGCCAATTAGAAGCACTTAAAGGAATAAATTTAGATATTCCAAAAGGTTCTTTCTTTGGACTACTTGGCCCTAATGGAGCGGGTAAAACAACAACTATTGGTATTATGACAGGTCTTGTTAATTTAACAAGTGGCTATATTGAAGTAATGGGATATGATGTAGTGAAAGATTATAAGAAATCTAGAAAATTAATTGGGCTATCTCCTCAAGAATTGAATTTTGATGTTTTCTTCCCTATAAGAGATGTCTTGGCCTTAAATGCAGGGTATTATGGTTTACCTAATAAAGAGGCTTATGAAAGAGCAGATGTAATGCTAGAGCAGTTTGGATTAACTGAAAAAGCAAAGAATACAGCTCGAGAATTATCTGGTGGAATGAAGCGTAGAGTTCAGATTGCAAAAGCACTAGTTCATAATCCAGAAATATTAATACTAGATGAACCTACAGCTGGAGTTGATATTGAACTTAGACATATGTTGTGGGACTATTTAAAACAGATTAATAATGATGGTAAAACAATTATATTAACAACTCATTACATTGAAGAGGCTGAGGCTCTCTGTGATGAAGTCGCTATAATAAATAATGGAAAAATCATCGAGCAGGATGCTCCAAAAAATTTAATCAATATGCTTGGCAACAATAATATAATTGTACGTATTAACTCGCCTGAACAAAAACCTGACTTATCACCATTTAATTATAAAATAGACAATGATATTATAGAATTTTCTACGAAAGATCCTGATAAAGATTTGCCAAAAATAATATCAAAACTAAATGAAAAAGCTATAGAAGTACTAGCAATTAACACAACAAAAAGCTCTTTAGAAGAGGTTTTTGTAAAACTTACCAATGATTAATCCAGGATTTATAATATTAATTAAAAGAGAAGTCCTGAGATTTCTTGCACTATGGAAGCAAACTATCATGCCTGGGCTTATTTCATCAGCNCTATATATAATCGTATTTGGACAAGCCTTAGGAGACCGAATTGGAAGCCCTATTAAAGGAAGCTCAATTGGGTACTTAGAATTTATTATCCCAGGACTTGCAATGATGTCAGTTATAAACATGGCATATCAAAATTCATCATCAAGTATTATGCAAGCAAAGTTTTTGAAATTTATTGAAGACATTTTAATTGCTCCGTTAAGCGGCTTTGAGATTAGTATGGCATTTACAATTGGTGGTATGATTAGAGGAGTCATAAATGGAATTTTAATATTACTATTTAGTGCACTATTAATTAATTATTATTTAGATGACCCTAATACTGCATTCCAAATACAGAACTACCCTCTAACATTAGCATACCTTATAATTGTTTCTTGGACATTCTCTGCACTAGGAGTTATTATAGGTGTATATGCNCGTAGNTGGGATCAAATTGGGAGTTTCACTACATTCGTATTTATGCCTTTATCTATGCTCGGAGGTGTTTTTTGGTCAACCGAAATGCTTCCTGGGATTTGGCCTAAAGTATCTCTTGCCAATCCTATTTATTGGATGGTAAATGGGATGAGGTATGCAACCATTGGTATTGATGAATCGTCACAAGGGCTATCCCTTATATTAAGTTTGTTTTTTGCTGTCTTATTTTCATTTGTAGCAACATACATGTTTGCTAAAGGATATAAGATTAAATCTTAATACTCTCATTTATTCAAAATTTCTTAAATTAATAAAAAAAAAATCATATAAATATGGCTAAAGAAAAATATAAAGACCCTAATTATAAAACTGATTGTAATACAGCTCAGGAAGTTGAAGNATTATATAAAAAAAATAAAAATTTGTGCAATCTCAAATTAAACAATATATCATTAAAAGGATTATATTTAGTTGATGCAAAGATGAGAAATTGCGAATTAGAAAAAGTAGACTTTNAAAATGCTAGTATGTATGGCATTGATTTAAGTGGTTCTAATTTATTCAAAGCTAATTTTGAAAATGCTAATTTAAAAAATGCAAATCTTGAAAATTGCAATTTACTAGGTGCTAATTTTAACAACTCTCAACTAGAAAATATAAATTGGGGAAAAGATTGTAAANTTGTCAATGAATTAGAAGCAGAAAAAGCTCTATCTGATGGTGATACTTCTACAGCTAATAAAAAATATAAAGAAGCCGAAGATGTATACAGAAATATAAAAATATCACTTCAAAATCAAACCTTAGGAGATGATACNGGCACATTCTTTATTAGAGAAATGATATCAAGAAGAAAACAATTTNATAAATTTTCAGCTGCTCGAATAGGNTCTAAAATAATAGAAATAACAACTGGNTATGGAGAAAAATTAGGTAATATTATATTTACAATAATTGGAACCATTTTATTTTGTATGATTTTATATGGAATNGAAGGTGTAAAATACGGCGANCCTATCCATGGGGATAGGATTATTGGTTTTTTTAGTGATGACTTGCAACAATATGGTTTATTAAACACTTTAGGTAATTTATTTTACTTTAGTGTAGTTGTATATTCAACTGTTGGATTTGGAGAAATGCTACCTGTTGGACCTATTGGAAAAGCTACTATGATATTTGAAGGATTAACAGGNGGATTAGTCCTGGCTATTCTAATAATAGCATTATATAAAAAAACAATGGATAGATAATATTATATATGGCAAGAATATCTGAACAAACTATAGAAAAAGTAAGAAGTAGTTCCGATATAGTTGAAGTNGTCCAAGGATATGTCCAAATTAAACAAAAAGGACGAAATTTCTTTGGAGTGTGTCCATTCCATAATGAAAAAACTCCATCTTTTTCAGTAAATCCTGATAAACAAATTTTTAAGTGCTTTGGCTGTGGGATTGGTGGTGGTGTTATAAATTTTATCATGGAAATAGAAAAATTAGAATTTAAAGACTCTATAATTTTTTTAGCTGAGCATTCAGGAATTGAGATTGAACTAGATGAGTCTTATAAAGGCTCAAACGATCTTAGCCAACAATTATTTGCAATCCATGATGAAGCAAGTAATATATTTATCAAAAACTTCAATACACCTGANGGTGAAAAAATATATAAACACCTGCTAAGTAGAGGATTAACAAACGAAACTGTAAAAAAATTTCGTTTAGGGTATTCTGCAAACATAAAAGATCAAGTTCTAAAATACTGCCAAAATAAAAAATATACTTCAGATGCATTATTAAAAAGTGGACTTTTTGTAGATACAAAACAAGGATATATTGATAGATTTAAAGGACGTATTATTTTTCCTATACANAACCCTACNGGTAAAACAATTGCATTCTCAGGNNGGATTACAAATAATGATAAATTTGCTAAATATGTAAATTCTCCAGAAACTCCAATATATCACAAAAGCAATGTGCTATATGGACTTCATGAGTCAAAACACCACATACGAACTTCAAACTCAGTTNTNGTAGTTGAAGGCTATTTTGATTACTTGCAACTATTTCAATCTGGGATTAAAAATATTGTTGCTATATCAGGNACTGCTTTTACAGAAAAACATGCACAATTNTTAAGAAGNTATACTAAAAATATTTTTNTAGCATATGATGGNGACAGTGCTGGAATTGCTGCTGCTATAAAAGCTGGATATATACTTTTAAAACATGGCCACAATCCTAAAATAGCTAATATACCTAGCAATATAGACCCCGATGATTGGGTCCGTAAAGAAGGGCCTGAGCCATTTAAAAAATCATTAGATGGAGCATCTAATATTATTGATTTTCATAGCAAAAATAGTCAATTCGACACATCTACTGAATCTGGCAAATTTAATTTCATTGAGGAATGCCTAAATGAACTTAGTCAAATTGAAGATGCTGTTTATAGAGAATTACAAATTAAATCACTATCATCAATTAGTGCCGTAAGTGAATCTAGTATAAATCAAAAACTAAATGGTATTATAAATGCAAAAAATAAATATAAAGTAAAACCAAATTCAAAAAAACAATCAGAATTTGAAGCTTCTATCAATTTACTAAATGAAGAATTGATTAAACTTTGTTTTGTAAAAAATATAAAAGTAAGATCTTTAATATTTGATCATTTAGATAAAAATTGGATTGCAACTGCAAAAATACAGGANTTATATGATATTATATATATTCACTTAAAATCAGATCACCCTCCTAACCCCTCAATCATATTAAATGAAGTGAAAGACTCAGAGGAGCGCGGATTTTTATCTGGGCTGCTAATTAATATAGAAGATATAGAAGAAGGGTCTATGTTAATGGCAACTGAATGTCTTATCAGACTTGAAGAAAATTTCTTAAAAAGTAAGCGTCATAATCTAAGGCAACAATTAAAAACAGATGTAAATAATGATTTAAATCAAATCATAAAAGAAATAGCTGACATTGAAACACAATTAAAAAAGCTAAATGCAAAGTATGATTATAATCAATAAAAAGAAGGTGTTTTTAATAAGCCTAATAATACTCATATCCTGCAATGATACAGAAGCTCCAACAGTAAGCAATAAAGTAGTTGTAGCTAGAGAAAAGGAAATGTACTTATATGGATGGTATAGNCCTATTAAATACCAAATAAACCTAGGATGGTATGATTATTATGGGTGTGATGAATATANGNTTTCAATTCCTGAAGCTAATTATACTGCTAACACGGGTACTGAAATGCAAACAAGTTGGGAAATTAATATGGGAACTAATATGCCTTATGTTAATCCTGGAAGTTNTTTTATGACATATGTTGANTGTTTAGATACATATAACATTGAATATTATGATTCTGTGCTTGTTAAAACTAGAGCTATAGACCCTATTGAAANTATCATTGTACATGTTGCCGATGATGGATATAAAGATAGTTTGACNTTTATACATAGNTCTGATTCAGATGTTAATANATGGGAATTCTATAATTTTAAATTTGACCAAAATGATGCTAGCACTCATCCTCACTATTTTGACANNTCTGATTCTAATTCAGGTTGGGAGAAAGATGAAACTCCTATAGGTTGGTGGGGAGAACTAGGTTGGGGAACAAATAAACTCGGCTATTATAATTACTCAAAGGAAAATATAGATGATAGTTTTTGCTATGTTATCAAAGCTACTGATGATAAAAATTACAGTAGGNCTAGTCAAATACGATGTAGTGATAACTATACTAGAAATGCAAATAANGCTGTTCAAATAACTTCTGCAACAAATAATTTATCTAGACGAATAGTCCTCGAGTGGGAAGAATATACTGATCCTGATTTCTATCAATATATNTTATGGAGAAGTGAGTATGAAGATATGCCTGAAAGCTCTATTGAACAACTAGCTGTCGTGATTAATAGTGATCAAACAGTTTATCACGATAGATATAATGTTTCAGATGGTAAAAAATGGTATTATAAATTAGAAATTGAAAATCAATATGGAAAAAGTGAGGTTAGTGATATAAGATTAGGTAGCACACGACCATGATTAAACGATATTTACTACTACTATTACTTTTTTCTTGCACTGACATATTAGTAAATANACAAGAATATCACTCTATAGAATTAAGTGGNACAGGGTGGATAGAAATTAATCAAGGAACNGATTTTAATGCGAATAATTTCACACTTCAATCTTGGTTTTCTGGATTAGATACTAATGCTAGTGATGCAGAAACTATTTTTAGTATGCTGAACTCCTCAGGTGAAATATTGATTGGNGTATTTAAAGACCCTACATATCAAAACAGATTGGATATTTGGATTAACAACGAAAATGNAAGTACAGTTGAAATATCTGATAAACTAAATGATCCAGACACTTTTAATTTACTCACCTTAAAGGGCGAAGTGTCTGAAATAGATCCAGCATTTATATCAATCAGCTTATTTATTAATAAAACAAATATCTATAATCAAGCTACAACATTAACAACTGNAGATTTAGCAAATATTAATTTTATTATTGGAGCAAAAGCAAATACTGAGCATACTTATTTAGATAGATTTTGGAATGGATATATTGATGAAATNAGACTTTGGAACACTACATTAACTGATACTCTTATTGAATATCATAATGATTATCCTTATAAGCTATCCTTTCAATCGGACAGTCTTACATATATTAATAGTTTAGGACATTTAAGCGGGTTATGGAGATTTTATACATCAGAGAAAACTTATTCTACTATCCCTAATGATGCATGNCCTACAATTCAAAGGCTCTATAATGATAATCCTTGNTCTACTGATGCTGAAGCAATAATATACACTTTAGGAGATTATACAGTTNAATTCTCTGAAAAACATAAATAATGTTTATAGCTTTACATAGATACTTTGCTGTAAATTTATCAACTTTTTAAGGGCCCTTAGCTCAGTTGGTTAGAGCAGCGGACTCATAATCCGTTTGTCCGGGGTTCAAGTCCCTGAGGGCCCACAAAAAAATAAATNGAAAGAACNGCATGAAAAAAATAATCCCCCTTATTTTAATTGCTATTTCATTCACNCAATATGGTGGATATGGNCCTCCAAAAATAGCATCTATATCAGGAAANATTANAGATNACAANACNGANAAACCTGTTCCCTATGCNACTATAACATTNTTTTCAATGCCNAANAATGAAGCNGTAGATGGTATTATGTGTGATGATGAAGGCTCATTTNTTATTATGGAATTGATGCCTGGAACATATAATATTGNAATAGAATCNATTGGNTATGAAAAAAATATAATCNAAAATTTCAGNTTAAATAGAGAAAATGGNATTAAAAGAACAATTGGNACTATAAAACTAGTTCCTAAAACAATTGATTTAGAAGCTNTAAATGTGATAGAAGAANGATCCATGATTGAATTTGAAACNGATAAAATGATTTTTAATGCATCTGATGATATTATTTCTGCTGGTGGCACTGCAGAAGATGTCCTGCGAAAAGTTCCAATGGTCACGGTAGACTTAGATGGAAAAGTTAATCTACGTGGTAATGAAAATGTTAAAATCCTGATTGATGGTAGAGATAGCAGGTTTGGAAGTGATATTGATAATATCCCTTCTTCGATGATAGATCAAGTTGAGGTAATAACCTCACCATCAGCAAAATATGATCCTGAGGGAATGGCTGGGATAATTAATATTAAACTGAAAAAGGGTGCATATGATGGATTAAATGGAAAAATAAAATTAAATGGTCGCTATAATGACAGGGCAAGTATTGATAAGATGAATGGCTTTACTACATTTTTTAACTATAAACGGGAAAAATATAATTTATTCGCCAACCTGAATTTAAAAAATAGATTTAGCAAAAGAGAATCCTGGCGTAAAACAGATTATATAACTTTAGATAAGAAATACTATTATGATACAGTTAAGGAAACAACAAAACCCAATAAATCTTTCAAAATTGGCGGAGAATACTTTCTATCTGATCAATTAACTTTAAATTCAGAATTGAGCTGGGGCTCTTATCTTAACAACTCTAACAATAATCAAATAATATCAGAGCCTAATCCATATATCAAAGAATCTGGTAAGGATGAAGATAAAAGCAACTATAGTATTGAAGGTGTTTTAGGAATTTCAAAGAGTTATGATAATCCAGACAAAGAGTTGAACTTTGAAATTTCATTTGACCAAGGTAGAGAGAAAGAATTAAGCTTTTCAAATTCGTCTGATACTATCTATCATACAATCAATGATGAATTAGAAACTGAAAAAATATTAATTAATGATAAAACTCCTACTATTGAAGAATATAATAAAATGAATATAGACTTTTCATATAAAATTCCTATTAATACGAAAAGTAAAATAGAACTCGGCTACGATGGTAGGATAGTTAATAGTGATGAAAAAATAGATCTCCAATTGACAGACACCACAGGGTATACATTAGAAGCAAATCTTAATTCAATTTTCCAACGAAATATTCATGGTGTATATTTCGAATATGAAAATAAGTTGACTGAAAAATTTAGCATAAAACCAAGTATTAGACTTGAGTATGTAAATAGAGAAACTAACTATGAATTTTTAAATGATGAGATTGGGTATTATAAAATTAATTCTGAATGGACCGAGGGCAATCCTAATAGAGACGAAAACTATAATAGACTAGATTCTGCACCTGATTTAATTTTATATTCAATTATAACTGACCGACTTGGACAAGAATCAAGCAGATCCGATAAACCTAAGCCAGAGATAGAGATTTATCCAGATTTACATTTCACATACAATATTACAAAAAAACAAAGTATTCAATTTGGGATGAGCAAACGAGTAGAGCGCCCTGGATCTAGTGGGTGGGGTGGTGGCAAAATGCAAATTCGTCCATTTCCTAGAGACTTGTA
>NZVQ01000025.1 GCA_002701525.1 Fidelibacterota bacterium
ACCCTCATAACCCTCATTAGAAAATTCTAATAATATCTTCCCAGGAAATAAATTCTTTACACTATTTTGCAATTCAGCATCAATATTCCCATCTTGAATTAAATGTATCTCATATACCTTAATAGTTTGATTTAAAATTGAATCTAATGCTAAAATAAATTCTTGAGGAGTAGTGTTGAAATAAAATGGAATCCCAATTGTTATACTATTATTTTCCATTAACAATCTCTTTTAAATCAATTAAAAGTGGATAGCGTCTTCCTTTGTGAGAAGAGTCTATTACTACTTTATCACCAAGATTACTCCAACGGGGATGCAAATCACACCTATTGTATCCATGAAGTCTTATATTCGATCTGAATTTACCAATATTAATGACTTTTTTGGTTTCAAAATTGTAAATATACAAATGAGAATTATATTCATTGTCTGGGTAAGAGTCTATAACTATCCACTTTCCTCCTAAAGCAATACTAGGATGCCCATCACTCATATTACCAATCATTACTTTTTCTACACTGTTAGTCAAAATATTATAAACATAATATCCCTTTCCTAAATTGGGAAAATCTCCAAAATAAAATATATTATTATTATCAATCCAACACATATGAGATATAAACGAATCATTAATAACATGTAAATTGATATTGTCAGTATTATAATCAGCCAAAATCAACTTTGAATATTTAGTTCTATTAATTATAAATCTATATATAAATATGAATTTATCACCACCATTTGAGAATAGGCAATGATTAAACTCATTATTAATGCTAATTGGGTATTTAGGGTTAATCTCTTTCATATTTTCTATAGAAACTAATAATTTTGGAATCCTATCATCAAAATAACACTTCCATATTCCAATATCCTGATTTGACATCGTATTGCATGGATACTTATAACCGTAATCTCTATTGATTTTATAGAGTGATGAATAATTTATAGATAAATATGACTTTGAATCAGGATGCACCGTTTGGATAGGGGAATTATAATAAGACTTTTTTTTATTAGTTATATTGTATAGAACTGTTTGATGGATATCATCTATCATCTTATTATAATATATAGTGTGGCTTGAAGGAAGCCATCCCAACATAGGACCCTGTTGAAAATTCCATAAACTTGTATTATCAGAAAAAATAGTCTTTTTAGAATCTAAATCTAATATATTAACATTTAAAGTTTCTTTATCAACAATTGAATTGACAGCTAAAAATTTATCATCATATGACCAGGGAATATGGTGGTAATAACCAATAAAATACTCAGTATCTTCTTCCAAGTCCAAATCAGCTTTAATACCATTCTCTATTTCATATGTAAAATTTTTATCTGCAAACAAAAAGTAACTCATCTTAAAGTAAACTCTCTTTAAAAAAAGATGCAAAAATGGACTTATAGTCATTAAGATTGATGACATTTTAATAATTATATCACTATGCAATTTCATGACTACTATCCCCAACCACTGAAAAAAGAAAAAAACCTGAGCCTGATATAATATAGAAGACTANTAGAATGAAATAGNAATCTCATTTTATCTTTAATGNCNAGACCTCTNATAAATAACAANGAGAGTGTCTTCCCATCATAACGAAATTGCTCTGCAAGAGCCATTCTACTCAAAAAAAACCTATCATTATCAGACAACTTTGAATGATATTTATCAAGAAATAATTGAAATACTATAAATCTACTATGCATATCTATATTTTTCTCTTTAAAACTGTTCATTCGTGAACTAGAATTACCATCATGTATTCTATAAAACAATGAAACAATAGGAACATGTATAATTTTAGAAAAAAATCTCATATGCAATTCAGTCCATCTATCTTCATTAGGNAATTNCTCCGGAATAGGAAATATCTTTCCTCCTAAATTTCTATTAAACATTATGGCNCCACCTACTAATGTNCCTTTGCTTTTATTCTTAGGTATTACNACATCATTAAATCTATGAGTATCAGAAATNGTTTTAACTTTTGAGGCAGAAGCTATAAAACTNTCAATNCTACTTTTTAAACAAGATAATCTATTAATAATNGAATCCTTATNCATAATATCGTCTCCTGCAAAAAAACAAATAAAGTCACCTGATGATTTTTCAAAACCTAAATTAAATGCTGAAACTTTGCCTTTTTTTAAATTTCTAATTAATCTNATTCTACTATTTTTNAAAGAATACTGTTCTGCNAANGANTATGATTTATCTGTTGAGAAATCATCAATAATAATTAACTCAANATTTTTATAAGACTGTTCTANAACACTTTCAATAGATTCTTTTAGAAAGGCTTCTTCATTAAAAATTGGCATTAAAATAGAAACTTTACTCATCTTTATTATTTAATATTAGTGGAATAGCTGATAANCTAAGCCAAATGAATGGGTGCATAAATGATCTAGCTACAATAATTTCTATAACTACAAAAGATGTATAATAAAATAAAAAATCAGTCTTCAGCTCATTAACTCTACACCATCTAAAAAATATTTTAATGTAAAAAGTTAATAATGTAATAAAAAATATAATAAATGGAATTATCCCAAACTGTCTTAAGAAAGAAAGATAACTATGCATATATGTTCCTGCATTACCATAGTTACTATATACATCACCCATAAAATAACCAAATGGCCAAACTAACCTCAAATCTTTAAAACCTAGCTCATACCATTTCATCCTGCCACTTTGAGAGGCATCAAATCCACCGAAAATCATNCTTAACATTCTATCATCTTTATCTATATATATTTGATTCNCTAATAAAAAAATCAATAAAACTAGCAGCATCAATTTGTATTTATGCTCTTTAAATAAATAAAANAGAGANATAACCATAAAACTATAAAGAGAAGCTCTAGACCATAATGCAAACAATGCAATAATAGATANNACTATTATAAATAAATCAATTTTTTTATTATATATTAAAGCAAAAATAGATAAGANAGCAAATGTATCTCCAAGCATAAGGTATATTGTTTTTCCTTCTAAAATAATTTTAAAAGCCTCATTNCTTAATGAATTAAGGATTATCATAATAATAGACAANATCCAACTTGCTGTAAAGAACAATTTTGCTTTATCATGNGATATAATATTTCGTATATGCAATCCAACAAACCAGAACATCCAATANCAAAAAAAAGTCTTAGATAAGACTTTAAAATAATAAATAGGNCCCTCTAAACTATAATATAATGCCCAAGGCAGGGAAAGTATCTGAATCCCTGATACACAAAGGAGTATCCAAAAAGGAAACATTANATCTAATGGATATTNTTTAAAAAAANTTTTATTTGTACCAAGGATATAAAGAGAAAACATTATTATTANAAATATAGAGTAATTAATTCTTGGAAACAGCAATACATATTCAAAGTATTTTAATATTGGTTGAAANACTATAAACGATAGAAGGAATGNAAAAGCAATATTAGTTTTATATTGNTCNGTATATAAAAATTTTAATTTATCAATCATTTATCCAGAAGATTTCTTTGATAAAACATCTATACTAAATAAAATCATTATACTAACCATGAATCCAACAAATAAACTAATCACATAAATCAATAAATTTTTAGGCCAATATGGATTCGTGCTAGGAAAACCTACATCTAATATATTTAAAACTGGCTGTTCTTTTAACTCATCTGCCCTAGCAATCTCATACTGAGTTCTCAATGTNAAATAAACCTGTTGTTCAACTTCTAAATTCCTTATTAATTGTCCCCTTAAATTTTGTAATGAAGGAGTGTCNTTTGCTATAGGATTACTATTNCTAAATGAAGTNAAATCAGATTCCGCACTTTTTAATTGCTGTTCGACTTCAACTAATCTATTTTCAAGAAATTGTCTNTATTGTGTCGACTTCAACTTCAANTCAGTGCCTATATATTGAACTANAAAATTTGATATATAGTTTGATATATCTGAAGCTAGCTGTGCTTCTTCCATTAAAACTCTAATTTTTATTAACCCAGATTCTTCCTCAAAAACATAAAGATTATTTTCAAGCTTAAGAATAGCATTTTGNTCTGCAATTTGACCATAATCATTCTCTTCATCATTGCNAAANATNNAATTNAGAAAACCNTCAGATTNTACTTTCAAATCCCAATATTCAATCAAATTAACTTTATTNTTGAATTTCTNAGAGTCCCATTTATTATTTACTATATCTCTTTTTAATCTTATACTATTAATAACATCAGGAATATGAAAAGCTGAATTAGGANTTTGNCCTAAATCNAATCCTAAAACTGAACTAACACCCATAATNTTNCNCATACCANNTGGCTCATTAGCTGGATATATTGATATATAGGATTCATAATATTTTGTTGTAAATAGTGTATATGCAATTCCAAGAGCCAAACAAAGTAATGAGATTTTAGATACAAANCTTAAATTATTCCTAATAATCAAATAAATATCATGAAATGTATATAAAATTGAATTATTCATTTATGTACCACCTATAATATTTTGAATCAATACAATAAATGCAGCTACTTGACCAGATACAGTCATCCAATCTTTAAATCTAGTCCACCTATTAATTTCTAAATCATATGGAATAAAAATAACATCACCACCATTAAGAGANTGATTTTTTTTAACTATTTTTTTTACAACACTACCTTGTTCTATAAGATAAGTATTATTTAAAGAATTTCTTTTTTTACCACCTGCAAGNTTTATATAATCTAAAATAGTAAAATTTTCATTATAAGGATATTTACCTGGCCTATTAACAGCACCTACTATCTCAATGAAATTAATTTTAGGCAATACATTTATTTCGTCACCATTCATAAGTTTATAATTAAGAAACTCATTTTTATTCACAATGCTTTTACTATTCAGATGATANTCAANACCAANATCTACAAAAGAAATGTCTGANTCCGTTATATATTCTGNTGGCTTATTAACTATATTTGTCATGTCAAATTCATGATNAGGTTGATTTTCAATCATTACTAAATCTTGATTAGCTTCTTCAGTAAAACCTCCTGCTAAATCAATTAATTGATTAATTGATGTAATCGAATTATCTATATTATAAAAACCTGGAAAAATAACTTCTCCTGATATAAAAGCAACTTGTTTAAATAAATTTCTATTCTTGTCTTTAATATTAATTATATCGTTNTCATATAATTCAAAAGTCTTCATCTTNATTGAATCAATAAAAATATGTTCTCTTTTACCATTAATNNATCTNGTTATAATTAAACTATCTCTATATGCTGATTCAAGCAATCCTCCTGCCAATTTAATTATATCATCTAAATGATCATTTGGTAAAAATTCATACTTACCTTTTTTAGCTACTCCTCCCCAAACTTCAACAAAGTCATTTACCAAATTAAACTCAATTNGATCTCCTCTATTNATATATGGATTATTAGAATAATCTCCCTCAGCATAAAACATTCCTAAATCATAATAATTATCACCTGAACTGTTTGTTATTTTGACATTCCNATTAGAAATATTAGCAATATCATAATTATGCTTTTTTATATTNGNNATAACTGATTCAAATAAATCTGAAACTCGCATTAGAGAATTAACTTTATACTCATCATTTAACCCATATGGATTTTTAACATATAAATTATAATTACCAGCATCTTTCAGCATTATTGATAATTGTGCATCACTATATTGTTTTTTAAATGAATCTTCAATGAGATTAATAGCATCTGAAAGAGAGCTGTCTGCAATATTTATTTTACCAACCATCGGAATAATTAGTTCACCTGTAATAGAAATAATTAATTCAAATTGATTAACTAAATTTGAAGTGACAATATCTACCATAAATATATCACCTGGNCCAACAATAAAAGATTCAGGATTAATAGTGGCTGAAATAACCTCTTTTTGTTTAACATTTTTATAAAGAGGAAATTGATTTAATTTCGTTTGTGCATTACTTGATTGATTCATTTGAGATAGAGAAAGTCCNGATTGTGCACTTAAATTAAAAGATAATACAAATAATATTATAAGCCTTAAAATCATAAATTCAATTCTTTAATAGTTTTATTTAATTGATCCTTTTCNGACATTANTACATTNCTAGAATTAAANCCANCAATATCACACCAATNAATTTGAATATCTGAATCATTCCATACAATTCCAATCTCTTCATTAGGATTATAATGTTTTGTGCATTTATAATTTACTAAAGAGTCTTGTTCTATAACATANTATCCATGTGCGAACCCTGGAGGAATATATATAAATTTACTATCTTTCTCAGACAGCTTTATTCCCATCCATTCTCTATATGTATTTGAATTTTTACGCAAGTCGACTAACACATCNTAGATACTTCCTTTAACACANCTCACTAANTTACCTTGTCCATTATCATCTTGAAAATGCAATCCTCTCAATACATGTTTTTTTGAAAAAACTAAATTGTCTTGAACAAAAACGAGATCAAATTCATGNTTAGACATATTATCCATGTGATAACTTTCTTGAAACCAACCTCTATTATCATGGTGNTTCTTAGACTCAANAATAAAAACATCTTTAATATGTAATTCTTTATTTATTCGCATTATTAAATTAAATCAATTANATACTNTTTNTAATCATTGTTTGGCATATCTTNAATTATTTGCTGNAATTGATTTCTATCAATNAATCCTAATTGATATGCAACTTCTTCTATACANCCTACTTTTAAACCCTGTCTNGACTCAATTGTTTCAATAAATTTTGCNGCTTCAATCAAACTCTTTTGAGTTCCTGTATCTAACCATGCTACACCCCTACTAAGTAATTCCACATGCAACAATCCTTGTTCTAAATATAAATTATTTAGATCAGTAATTTCAAGCTCACCTCTTTTAGATGGNCANAATTGNTTTGCAAACTCAACAACTTTATTATCATATATATATAATCCTGGAACTGCATAGTTAGATTTTGGTTTTAAAGGCTTCTCTTCTATACTAATTACCTTNTTTGATTGATCAAACTCTACCACACCATAAGCTTGAGGATTTTTCACCCAATATCCAAAGATTGTAGCACAATTAATAATCTCCATTTTATCTCTTAAAAAGTCAAGGTATCCATGTCCATAAAATAAATTATCACCTAATATTAAAGTTACAGGCTCATTATTAATAAATTCTTCGCCTATTATAAATGCTTCTGCAATTCCATTTGGTGCTTGCTGCATNTTATAATCTATACTGATACCTATATGNCTACCATCGCCAAGTAAATTATTAAACATTTGGCTATCTTCAGGAGTTGTTATTATCAANACCTCTTTAATACCTAAAAGCATTAATGTTGACAATGGATAGTAAATCATNGGTTTATCATAAACTGGCAATAATTGTTTGGATACTATTGTAGTTAATGGATGNAATCTAGTTCCCTTGCCTGCAGCTAAAATTATACCTTTCATNTATTTTCCTTTTCCCTATCTAATAGNCTTTTCCACCATGCNTTATTATNGATATACCATTTTACAGTATTTTCTAAACCTTCNTTAATATTTTTTAAAGGAGTCCAATTTAAATCATTATTTATTTTATCTATATTTAAAGAATATCTAAAATCATGTCCTGGCCTATCTTCTACAAATTTAATNAAATCAAAATAAGATTCAATAGAATCTGAAGGATAGTATTCATCCATTAACTTACATATACTTTTAACTAATTCAATATTTGTCANCTCTGACTTNGAGCCTATATTATATTTTTCACCAGGAGAAGCATTTTTNATTACTTNAAAAATTGCATCACAATGATCTTCAACATAAATCCAATCCCTGACATTATCACCTTTGCCATAAATGGGAATCGATTTATTNAGCATACAATTTAAAATTGTTACAGGAATTAATTTTTCAGGATATTGAAATGGTCCATAATTATTAGTACAATTAACTATATTAATAGGAAGNTTGAAAGTTTNACTCCAAGCCTTCACAAAATGTTCTGCACTTGCTTTACTCGCTGAGTATGGTGAATTAGGAGAAAAATTTGAATCTTCATCAAAAGAACCATCTAATATNCTACCATAAACTTCATCTGTAGATATATGCACAAATTTAAACCTNGATTTTTTATTATTAGATAATTGTTTATAGTANTTNAGNGATTCATTNAACAATACCGAAGTTCCTANCACATTAGTCTCTATAAACTCAAATGGATTTTTTATAGATCTATCNACATGGGACTCCGCAGCAAAATGTAGAATAATATCTGGCTCAAAATCTTCAATACTACTTTTGACCAACTCTTTATCACATACATCNCCTATTACATGACGATAATTTTTAAAATTTTCTATTGATTTTAAGTTCTCTAAATTTCCTGCATAAGTCAATTTATCATAATTTAAAATATTTATGTTATTTTGATTAATGAATTGCAAAATGAAATTGCTACCTATAAAACCAAAACCTCCTGTTATAAAAATATTCATAATAATTTATTCTTCTTTCGCAAATACCATTCCAATGCTAAAAATATAATAAGCAATATCCAATAATACTGAGTAGAAAGAGAGCTGAAACTACTCTGCTTAACATCTACAATAAGATTAGATTTTACTTTACTTAAATTTTCCTCTAAATTTTTAAAATCAAAAGAAATAGCATCATTATTGTTCTTAAAATTATGTATAGATTTCTTATTTTGATATAAAAATTCTAATTCTATATCAAAATCGCTTATATCCAAGTATTCTTTATTACTTTGAAAAACAGAGTTGCCAGTCTTAGATAAAACTTGAATATAGTATTTTCCAAATTCATTTATGCTAAAAGTATAGTTACAATCATTAGGAATTTTAGAACCTAAAAGAATCTCCTTATAAAAATTGCCTTCTAAATCATAAATATTAATATAGAAATCAGAATCAATTATTTTTTCATTAATATCAATACAAGTATTTATTAAACTTCCAACACTATATTCTTCACTGTCAATATCCAAATTTATCAACTCAGATTCTAATTCATATTCATTTAATATTATACTATATGTATAATCAACAACATTGCTTGTATTAAATAAATTAGACTCCATTAAATTTGAACTAGCCAAATTAGAAATGAATACTGCAGATTTTTTTTCGCCTTTAAAGGCTGCTATGCTTTGGTTGTCAAAATAGGTTACTGGTTCATTCTCTACTGAATCTGTAATCCAAAATATATTTTTATTAGTTGGAGGAATCTTATTGAAATCAATCTCATTGAATAGAATATGATTATTAACCAATCCAACATTAGCATTTTTATTATCAGATAGCACTAAATTTAAATCTAGCTTCTGAGCAATATTATCTGCTATTTCAATAGGCAGTCCTGGACCTTGAAAATATACAATAGGAATCTGAGAATGATAATCTAATATATAATAATAATCTTTTAAATNTTTACTTGAAAAAGGGAAGTTNTCTAAAATAATTAATGAATATTCNTCTAATAATTCATAATCAATTTTTTTATTTTGAAAATTATGAACTACTTCTAAATTTGGAAATTTATCCTTTATTACTTTTTTAATAAATCTAGTATTTGCAGAAATGCCACCTGTAATAAATAATAATCGACCATTATTTTGCTGTTTATCAACTATAAAATTTTTACTATTATTACGATAATTCAATTCCTCTAAATTTGTTTCAACTGTTAATGTATTAAAAGCCGTTAATTCCTGTCTGCTAATATTTGTCAAACTTATATCTTGGAAACTACTTTTATTAAAATCCACAACCATCTTATCTTTTTTAATAATATTATTCTTACTATTTGTTAAAATAAAATCTAAATTAATAGCTTTTTTATCATCAACTATACAACCTAAACTAATCAGTAAATCTACATAGCCTTTATTTTTATTATCATTCGTTTGAATTGAACTTATGTAACAATCAGTATCGTTAATATCATTCCCAACTCCTGATATATATATATTGTTATTATCAATTATTAAGTCTTCTAATCTTTCACCTCTATTAATATGACCATCAGTAACTATTAAATGATTAGATTTTTGATCTAATACAATATTTTTTTTAAGGTCTTTTACAGATGAATACTTATCATTAAATAAAACTTCTTTATAGTTAAATTCTCTTATTGAATCTCCAAATAAATACCAATTAATTTTTATATTTTCATTGTTTGCCCAATCATTTAAAAAATTAATTTTCGAATTAAAATCAATAGTAGAGTCTGCAAAAGCAATACTTTTAGAATTATCTAAATAAACATTTAAATCTTGCTTCAAATAATTAATTTCCTTCCAATTTACCCAAGGATCTAAAATTAATATAACCAATAATAAAATTGTCATCGATCGACAGGAAAACTGAATCCATTTCAAATTCAAGTCTAATCTTTTTAATAAAAAGAAATACTTAAGCAGGATTATAGTTAGAACTGCAATTAGTATAAAACTAAATATTGATATTCCTAATAATTCTAGCTTCAAAGAATTAACCATTATTTAAAGATAAATTAGGAACGGCTGTTAAGTCATAATTAGAAAATTGTTTTTTTATTATTTTATTATAACCTGCAGCTGCTATCATTGCTGCATTATCAGTGCAGAACTCCATATCTGGGAATATGACTGATAATTTTTGATATTTATCAACAAGCATAGATGTTTTCTCTCTAAATCTTTTATTAGCAGCCACACCACCTGCGATAGATACCGTATTAATACCTGTTTCATTAATTGCTAATTCAAGTTTATTAATTAATGTATCTACAATTGCTTCTTGATAGCTAGCTGATAAATCAGACAATGAATCTTTTATACTTTTATCATTCATATCTCTACATTTATATAACAATGATGTTTTTAAACCACTGAATGAAAAATTGAATTTAGATTTTTTTACCTGAGGTCTTGGAAAATTATATCTTTCAGG
Organism: Fidelibacterota bacterium; assembly: GCA_002701525.1. Classification (GTDB taxonomy): domain Bacteria; phylum Fidelibacterota; class Marinisomatia; order SCGC-AAA003-L08; family D37C17; genus SCGC-AAA003-L08. The sequence goes on from NZVQ01000025.1 coordinate 10,961, forward strand.
GTTTCCACCAATAGATGCTTTTTGTATTTCAGGTCCCCCTGGATATTTTAAACCTAAAATTTTAGCACCCTTATCAAATGCTTCTCCAGCTGCATCATCAATAGTATCAGAAATCAAATTATAATTATCTGCTTCAACTTCCCAAATTTGAGTATGACCTCCAGAAACTAATAAGCATAAATAAGGATAATTTATATCATTCCTACCTATCATATTTGCGAACAAATGACCTTCCATATGGTTAACCCCTACAAACGGTATATCTAAACCAATTGATAAACCTTTTGCCATATTAAGCCCTACTAATAAAGAACCTAATAACCCCGGTCCATATGTAACAGCAATTGCATCTAAATCAGACATTGTAAGGTTGGCAACACAAAGAGATTCTTTAATTGTATTAATTAAATTTTTCTCATGTTCCCTTGAAGCATATTCAGGTACAACACCACCATACTTAATATGTATTTTTTGGGAATATACTATATTAGAAAGGAGTTCCCCATCCTTCATAATAGCTGCAGATGTTTCATCGCAGGAAGTTTCTATTCCGAGGACAACATTCATATTACATAACAACTAGCTGGTTGCATTCTATTAAAAGCTGACTAATAATACTATAAAATAAATTTAAAATTAATCTTCTTTACTATCTTTTATTTTATCAATTATATCTTGAGGTACTTCAATCTTATCAGGCTCAATTCGATCTGGCTCATACGAAGCACCAGCCATTTCATCAGCAAATTGATCAATACTTAATATAATTTTTCGATTATTTGAATCTATTTTAATTACAGTGACATCATATTTATTGCCTGCTTTAATTTCTTTTTTCATTTCCTCTTTAACATCATCAGAAATGTTCTTTGCAGTAGGAGCAAGACCTTCAATATTAGAATCTACCGTGAAGATTATACCTCTATCTAGCACCTTAATCACCTCACAATTCATTTTATGATTTTCAGGATAGCTTTCTTTTATCGATTCCCAAGGATCTTCTTCAAGTTGCTTAATACCCAAGGATAACTTCCTATCTTCTGTAGATATTTCTAACACTTTTACATCAATTTCATCATTCTTTTTAATTAATTGCTTAGGATGTTTTATTATTTGAGTCCAAGACATATCATTCACATGCACTAGGCCTTCAATCCCTTCTTCTAATTCTACAAATGCACCAAATTGTGTAAGGTTTTTAACTACTCCTTTATAGATAGAACCTGCAGAGTATTTTGACTCCATCGTATCCCATGGATTGTCCTGCAATTGTTTAATACCTAAAGATATTTTCTTATCTGATTTATCAAGGCTTAGTATTTTAGCCTCAACTTCATCACCAAGACTAAATATGTCAGATGGATGTTTCACATGTTTAATCCATGACATTTCAGAAACATGAATTAATCCTTCAACTCCTTCTTCCAATTCTACAAATGCACCATAATTCATCATATTAACGACTTTACCCTTAATCACTTTGTCAACAGGATATTTAATATCAATAGACTCCCATGGTTCTGGAGTTANCTGTTTCATGCCAAGAGAAACNCTAACTTTTTCCACATCAAAATCAATAACTTTTACAGATACTGTTTCTCCAACAGATAATTTTTCTCCAGGATGATTAATCCTACCCCAAGTAATATCAGTAATATGTAGAAGACCATCAATTCCACCTAAGTCTATAAATGCTCCAAAATCAGTAATATTTTTGACAATACCTTCTAGAACCATACCCACTTCTAATTCAGCTAGAACTTCTTGTCTCTTCTCCATTAAATCATTTGTTAAAATTGCTTTCCTTGANAAGACAATATTTTGTCTCATTTCNTTAAATTTAACAATCTTAAATTCACTTTCAGACCCAATCAATTCATCGAAATTTGTAATCGGTTTAATATCTATTTGAGAGCCTGGCAAAAATGCTTGCACTGTACCTAGGTCAACNATCATTCCACCTTTTATTCTTCTTACTATTACTCCTTTGATGATTTTCTCTTCTTCAAATGCTGTTTTTATTGTAGACCATCTCTTTTCAAAATCAGCTTTTTCTTTAGAAAGTATAATATTGCCTTTTCTATCTTCTAATCGAACTAAATAAACATCTATACTTTGACCTTCTTCAGGGACTTCGTTTAAAAATTCTGATCTAGGAACAACTCCCTCAGATTTAAAGCCAATATCAACTAGCACCTCTCTATCAGTAAATCCAACAATAGTTCCAGATATAACTTCATTTTCTCTTACCTCAGGAATAGAATCATAATATTTTTCAATTTCAGACTCAAATCCAACTGTCTTATCATCTTCTTGATGCTTATTAGCATCAAATTCTGCAATATCTAAAATATCATTACTCAAATAATCACGCATTTCTTCTACAGGTGCCTCCTCTACCTCTTCAGCAACCTCTTCTTCTANAGGTGCCTCCTCTACCTCTTCAGCANCCTCTTCTTCTACAGGTGCCTCCTCTACCTCTTCAGCAGCCTCTTCATTTTTGGTTTCTTCGCTATCTGTTTTTTCATTATTATTTTCCTCAGAAAGACTTTGGTTTTCCTCAACTTCTTCTGAAGGGGTTGCGGACTTTAACTCTTCTGTGTTATCATCCTGTGTTATTGTTTTTTCTTCGTTACTCATATTTTGAGTCTACTCCTTGTTTATTGTTTTAATTATTAACTCTACTTGTTCATCGATATTCAAATCAGTCGTATCTATTTCAATAGCATCATCACTTTTAATTAGCGGTGAATGCTCTCTGTTCATATCTAACCGATCTCTCTTAATCAAATTTTTTAATACTTGGTCTTTACTAACATCTATGTCACTATCTGTTTTCAACATTTGACTATAACGTCTATCAGCCCTAACCTCTGCCGTAGCAGATAAATAAAATTTAAAATCAGCTTCAGGAAAGACATTTGTAGCAATATCTCTGCCCTCGACAACAACATCTTTACCTTTTGCCAACTCTCTTTGCAGTTGACTTAATTTATTTCTNATTATGATATTTGCACTATACTCGCTGACTGAACTCGATACATTATGTGCTCTAATCTCTGAGCTAACATCTTTACCATTTAATAAAATATTTTTACTATCAAGATCTATACTTATATCATTCAATGCAATTTCAAGTAATTCATCTTCTTTAGAATTAATTTTATTTAAAATACAAAAATAAGTTGCTACTCTATATAAAGAACCACTATCAATATGAAAAAAGCTTAACCGTTTAGCTAATTCCTTTGCCGTAGTACTTTTTCCTGATCCAGCAGTGCCATCAATAGCAATGATCATAGATATTTTTTCTCCTTATCAAAAAGCCGGTTAATTTAGACAATATTATTCTCTTGTCAAAGAACGATAATTATTTTATTTAATTATTGAAAATATTTGAATCAATTTTTTTATAACTACCAATGTCAATATTCTGCACACTTAAACCAGCAAATTCATGTCTATGTAAGTCAATTACCTCTGAACCCAACTCCTCAAATATTCTTCTCACTTCTCTATTTTTTCCTTCGGTAAGAATAATTTCCCAGTAGATGTGTTTATTCTCTTTTTTTAATCTTTTAATTATACCTTTAGCTCTCTGTCTCCTACCAATACTCAATCCTTTTTTCAACCTCTCATATCTATCTTTCGGGATATCAATAAAAGTTCTAACTAGGTATTTTTTTTCTTTATCATAGCGTGGATGTGATAATTTATTTGCTAAATCACCATCATTCGTAACCAAAATTGCACCTGTAGTATTTACATCTAATCTTCCNACTGTATACAATCTGCTATCTGATTTAATTAAATCAATCACTCTATTTTTATTATCCTTTGCATTTGAACATATATAACCCTTCGGCTTATTAAGCAAATATAGAGAATACTCCTCATCATCTAAACTCACGGCTCTATTTTCAAAAACAACTACATCATCACCTTTAACTTTATATGAATAATCTATAGTAATTTTGCCATTAATTCTAATTTTTCCATCTTTAATTAGTTGATCGCATTTTCGTCTAGAGGCTAATCCGCAATGGGCTAAATATTTATTTAATCTCATAGAATGTTTTGGCTATTGAATTAAGCCAGACTTTTTATATACTTTTCTGATGGTTTTAAATGCTATTNTAGAAGCTTTTTCAGCACCTTCTGANAANACTTCTGTTAAATAAGCCTTATCATTGATAAGCTCATTATATTTGTTTTGAATAGGANTAAGAGACTCTACTACAANTTCAGCTAAATCTTTTTTAAACTCAGAATACATCTTTCCTTCAAACTTAGACTCTATNTCCTTTATCGAATCTCCAGATAATGCTGAATATATATTAAGCAAATTAGCAAGNCCTGGCTGATNTTCATCATATTGAATANTGNTGCCNGAGTCTGTAACCGCTCTTTTAATTTTTTTAACAATCATATCAGGCGGATCTAACAGCCCTAAAATATTATTATCATTATCATCTGATTTAGACATTTTCTTATCAGGATCTTGGAGACTCATGATTCGCGAACCAGTCTCTGGTATATATGGCTCAGGAATTGGAAATGTATCTGAATATTGATTATTAAATCGTTGAGCAATATTACGAGCTAATTCTAAATGCTGTTTTTGATCTGCCCCTACCGGTACCAAATCTGCTTGATATATAAGAATATCTGATGCCATTAATATTGGATATGAAAACAATCCCACATTAATATTTTCCATGTTCTTCACTTTATCTTTAAACTGAGTCATTCTCTGCATCTCACCCATATAACTCAAATTACTAAAAATCCACATAAGCTGTGTATGAGCAGGAATATGAGATTGCATTGCTACTATATTCTTTGTAGGTTCTATTCCACAAGCAATGTATTGAGCAACATATGAATAGCACCGAGCACGTAAATCTGCAGGAACTTGCTTTAATGTAAGTGCATGCAAATCAACAATTAAAAATATACAATTATACTCATCTTGAAGCTTTACCCAATTCTTAATTGCGCCTAAGTAATTACCAATTCCAAGTTTCCCTGACGGCTGAATACCTGATAACAATATTTTTTTATCTTCACTCATTTAACTGCTCTTTGATTATTTCTGACATTGAAAATACACCCACAAATTTATCCATTAGCCGTTTATCAAACAACTGATGTTCTTTATCTAAACTATTAAATTTAACCATTCCTGAACAGTGAATAAATTTTAAATTCTCACAATAAATAGCTACATGGCAAATATTATTATTTTCTTGAAAAAATATTAAGTCTCCTGTTTTAGCATATTCTGAAGGCATAATTTTATTATTTTTTACTAATTCATATTGGTCTTTACTGTCTCTAGGTATTGATATTCCATTCATCTTAAATGTTGTCTGAACAAGCCCTGAACAATCAAATCCAAAATTACTTTTTCCACCCCATCTATATGGTACATGCAAAAACTTCGTACAGTCTAAACCAACTTCTTTTCTTATTTTTAATTCTGATAAATTATCAGGAAATAGACGGGCAGGACTTTGGGCATTAATATGTACAGGAATAGGGTTTAATAGATGCTCAATAGGCTCTATGTGCACAGACCAGATGTATTCCATATTAGGATTACTAGATAAACAAAAATTATTAATCCAACCTTTGTATCCATCCCACTGTTCTATTTCAGTCCAATTATGATGAGTATTTAAAATAGAAATTTGCTCACCCAACAAGGCTTGTGTTATTACTTCTGAGGTAAATGTATGTTCTCTATATACATCTGCAGCAGGAATAATGATAGTTGCTTTTTCCATTGAGCTAAATAATTTTCAGGAATTTACGCTTTCCTGCTTTTAAAATTTGAGGATTATCAGATTTTGAAACTTCAAAATTAAGATCACTAACCTTATTACCATCAATACTCACAGCACCCTGCTTAATAAGTCGCTTTGCATCTCCCCTGCTTCCAACAAGTGCATTGTCGGTAATTAAATCTATTACTTTAGTAGTTGACATTATTGAACATTCCGGCATTTGATCTGGAATATCTTTTTTAATAAATAGCTTATCAAATGATTCTTCTGCTTTTACAGCTTCATCTTTATCGTGATATGTCGCTACTACCATTCGAGCTAATTGACGCTTTAAATTACGCGGATTTTGAGTTAATTCTTTTTTGATACCATCTAATTCATCTTTAGACAAATGAGTTAAATATTCATAATAAGTGGCCATTAAATTATCAGGGATAGATAAAATCTTTCCATACATATCATTTGCATTCTCTGTAATTCCAATATAATTATCATATGATTTAGACATTTTATTCACCCCATCAGTTCCTTCTAATAAAGGTGTTGTAATAATTACCTGAGGACTTTGATCAGATACTTTCTGCAAATGTCGACCAACCAATAAATTGAATTTTTGGTCGGTCCCCCCAAGCTCAACATCTGATTTCAGTACTACACTATCATAGCCTTGAGCTAACGGGTACATGAATTCATGAAGGGCAATTGGAAGCCCTTCTTTATATCTTTTTGTAAAATCATCTCTCTCAATCATCTGTGCAACTGTATATTTAGATGAAATACTAATAATGTCATTAAAACTTAATTTTGATAACCAATCAGAATTATATACTATTTCTAAACTTGATTTATCTAAAATTACTCCTGCTTGATNTATATAGGATTGAGAATTTTCTTTCGCTTCTTCCATTGACAGCTGAGGTCGAGTTTTATTTCTACCAGTGGGGTCACCTATCATTGCTGTAAAATCACCAATCACAAGCACACCTTGATGCCCTAAAGACTGAAATTGTGCAAGCTTATTCAAAACGAGAGAATGTCCAAAGTGTAAATCAGGACGACTTGGATCACAGCCCAGCTTTATTCGCATTGGCTTATCTTCTTTAATGGATTTTTCTATCTTTTTAATAAGGCTTTCTTCAGGAATTATTTCTTCAACTCCTCTTGAAATCAAATCCATCTGTTCATTTAATTTAGGAAAACTACTCATCTATTATTCATCTTCTTTACTTGCCTATCTAATTGTCTTTTAATATCTTGATCCATTTTATCCTGTCGCTTATCCCATTTCTTTTTACCAGTACCTACTGCAAATTTAACCTTAACTAAATCTTTTTTAAAATATAAACTCATAGGGATCATTGTTCTACCTTTTTGATTTAACAACTCAGCTATTTTATTTATTTCTTTTCGATGAAGAAGCAATTTCCTATCTGTAATATTTTCATGCGAGATTGAATCCGCATGTGAATAGTCCCCAATATGCATTCCTATTATATATATTTCATTACCAATAAGCCTTATATATGAACCTTTGATATTAACNTTACCCTCTCTAATNGATTTAACCTCTGAGCCTTTCAATACAATTCCAGCTTCATACTTATCAGTTAAATGATATTCGAATCCAGCCTTTTTATTAATGGTAATTGTTTTAGTATTCAAAATATGGGATTGTAGGATATCTCAAAATCTTTGCAACCCCACTTATTAAATGCCGCTAAAATATCTATATTATCAACCCTTTTATCATCATAATTAATAAGTGCAGATCTGGATGGAAAAGAAAGTTCGTAGTAACACACTCCATCAATCTTAGATAATTCATTCTTAATATTCTCTGCTATTTCATAACTATTTAAAGNTGGGGAACTGATAATTATTTGAGTAGATGCGGATGTATTATTAGAAATAAAGCTTATAGCTAAAAAGAATAATGATGAGATTACGAAAATAAATGTATATTTTTTCAATATTGTTCTCTATTATTAGTAAACAAATATAAAACAAGTTACTTTAGAAACACAACAATTACTTAAAGTATTACTTTAAGCAGATTCTTTTTGAGAAATTCCAACNTTTTCATTAACACGTGACATTAGGAAAAAACCTATTAAAAGCAGTACTACGACTACAAAAATCCCATGACGCTGCGAATTAAATGCCTGAGTTACTANGCCAAGTAATAGCGGGCCTAAAAATGCGGTAGCCTTACCTGTGAAAGCAAAAAAGCCAAAGAATTCATTCTCTTTATTTTCAGGTATAAACCGTGCCATTAAGGATCTGCTTGCAGCCTGATTAGAACCCATAAAAATTCCAATCAATATTCCTGAAAACCAAAAAACCGTAATGCTCTTTGTAAAAACTGCTAATAAACATGCAAAAATAAGCCCAACATTGCTTACTTGGACTGTCTTCTTACCTCCTATTATATCATCTAAAAAACCTAATGCAAAGGCACCTAAACCTGCTGTTATATTTAATACTATTCCAAATAAAAATATATCTTCAAATGTAAAATTAAATGTGCCTGCAGCATATATCCCTCCAAATGCAATTATCGTTATTAAACCGTCATTATAAAATATTCGGGCAATTAAAAATTTAACTAATTCTTTATATTTCTTGATATTTGAAAAAGTTGATTTGATTTCTAAAAAAGAATCTAACCATATATTTTTTGATGAGGACTTATTAACTTTAGCCGTTCCGCTCAATCCCATAAAAACTGGAATACTAAATATAATAAACCATATCGCAACCATAATATTTGTAGCACGAATATTCTCTCCTAATTCCTTAGAAAAGCCAAACATAGGATTTTCAGGGCTAACGAGGAACATATACCCAATACCTAGTGCAATTAGTCCACCCAAATAACCCAATGACCATCCATAGCCTGATACCCTTCCAATTTTATCTTTAGGAGCTATATCAGGCAGGTAGGCATTACAAAAAAGCCCCCCCATTTCAAAACCTACATTAGATATTACCACCCAAAATAAAGCTTTATAAATCTCTCCAGGCAAAGGATAGTACAATACAAAACTACCTACAATACATACATATGTCCAAAATATTAAAAATAATTTTCTATGCCCTGTCTTATCTGCAACAGCACCCATTATAGGAGAAAGAAAAGCAACAGTTAAAGCGGTAATTGTCATNGCCCTAGACCATAAAGCCGTACCAATTATTTCATTAGGAGCAATTGCTTTTGCGAAATAAGTACTATATATAAAAGTGATTACAAGAGTTGTATATGGCTGATTCGCAAAGTCATACATTGACCATNCAAAAATCGTTTTATTATTTTTATTAATAAGCATCCTCTGCGGATTTAATAGTATTCATAAGCAACATCATAATCGTCATAGGCCCAACTCCTCCAGGTACAGGAGTAATCGATTTGACTTTATCTAAACAATCCTTAAAATCAACATCACCACATATATGATATCCTTTTTCAGAATCATCTTCAACCCTATTAATACCTACATCTATAATNTTAGTNTTTTCATTAACCATATCTGCTGAAATTAAATTTGGAACTCCTGTTGCTGCAATTAAAATATCTGCTTTTAAGGTGTAATCTTTTAAAGGCTTTGTCCTAGAATGACATATTGTAACAGTAGCGTTACCTTTTTTAAATGCTTGAGATAATAATAAAGCCATTGGCTTGCCTACAATATTACTTCTTCCAACTATAACAGCATGCTTACCTGATGTCTCTATATTATAATAATCTAATAACTCCATAATTCCATATGGTGTACAAGGAACAAATCTAGGATAGCCCAAGAATAGTTTACCTAAATTTTCAGCATGAAACCCATCTACATCCTTTAATGGGTTAATATGGTCTATTACCGATTGAGAATCTATATGCTTTGGAAGTGGAAGCTGGACTAGTATACCATGGAACTTATCATCTATATTAAGCTTTTCGACAAAACCAACCAACTCTTCTTGAGATATACTTGATTTAAGTCGAAAAGTTTGACTATAACATCCATTCTTTAAAAAAAACTTTTCTTTATTCTTAACATATATACTAGATGCAGGATCATCTCCAACAAGCACAACTGCTAAACCTGGAGTCACACCTTTATCAGATAATTTATGGATTCTCTGCAATGCCTTTTTTGCTAATTCTTGAACTACAGGTTTTGAATATAATATTATATTAGAGATAGTTGAAAAGCTCCTACTGTATTGAATCTATTTTTTTATCAATATAATCAGATATTTTTAAAGCTTGGCTTTCTACCTTAGCTATAGCATCTTTACTTTTTGACTTAACTTCAAATAA
>NZVQ01000026.1 GCA_002701525.1 Fidelibacterota bacterium
TTTACCCTCTAAAAGCAAGCTACTATTATTTTGAAGCTCTGCTACATAATTCAATCCAAATAAACTTTCTATTTTATCATATGCAGGCTTTAAACAAAAGTTTCTAGTTTTGTTATTATGTGCATCTGAGCCTAGTAATTGTACATAACCCTTATCAAGGAGTTCCATAGATATTTTTTCACATTTACTACCAAAATGCCCCAGTAGACTTCCACAATCTAATTGTAGAACGAAACCTCTATTCAACCAATCCTGAGCAATGTCAATATTTTGCTGGACTTCATAATATCTTTCAGGATGAGCAATAATTGGAGTTATTTTATGTTTTTGAAGCTTAAATAATTCTTCTAAATAATTTGGTGGTAATTTTTTTGTTTGGAATTCAATAAGCATAAAATTCCCATTACCAACAGTCACTAATGGATTATCTAATATACTAGTTAGATTAGGCAAATAAAATACTTCTGCACCTAAATGAATATTAATTTTAATATCATTTTCAGATAATGCTTTTTTTAATTCTAAATATTTCGCACTAACAAATGAGTAATCTGTATTTTTACCATCCATTTTAGGATGTTGAAAATGTATTGTAGAAACAACATCAGATATGCCTTGCCTTTGAGCTTCTTGTAACATTTCAATAGACATATCTAATGATTTTGCACCATCATCAATATTAGGGATTATATGGTTATGAAAATCAATCATAATATTATTGATTATAAATTGTCTTGAATCCATTTATTGACATAAGACTCTAAATCCTGTATAGGGTTGTAATTTATTTTTTCTTTAGCTTCTGAAATATCACACAAAGTCGTAAGCATCTCCCCTTCTCTCTTTGGTATATAATCTATAGGATATTTTTCTCCGAACATTTTAGCAAGTTCATTTATAGAATAGTTAACACCTGTCCCAAGTTCAAAAATACTACCACTAAATGAGTATTTTGATGATTGAATTAATCCATCTACTATATCATAAACATGTGTAAAATCTCTTCTCTGTTCACCATCCCCGGTAATAGTCAATGGCATCTTATTTAAAAACTGTCTTTGGAAAATACCTACTATAGCAGAATATGGTCCATCAGTGATTTGATAGGGACCATAAACATTGTAGAACCTGCAAATAATAGTACTAAGACCATAAATTTTACTAAACATTTTACACAGTTCTTCACCTTGCCATTTAGTATATGTATATGGATTTGCATATACTCCACCATGATAAGAGCTTGACCCTGCATAAACAACTTTAATATTATTTTTCCTTGCATAATCAAGCACATTCAAAGTGCTATTAACATTATCCTCAAATGTTTTAATTGGAAATTCAAAAGAAGGCTCAATCCTGGCCAAAGCTGCTAAATGGAATATGACATCTGGTTGATCTTTTAAAAAGTCGTATTCTTTTTCTTTAGCTAAATCAATATCAAAGTATTGACATCCATTCTGCTCATTGTCTTTTGATCCAGTACTATAATTATCAAAACAAATCACATTATGATTATCTATCAAGAGACGTTCAATTAAATTAGTGCCAATAAAACCTGCTCCACCAGTAACTAAATATGTTTTTTTCTTTTTCATTTATATTACAATTCCAATTAGATTCAAAGATATTTAAAACTAATAGTTCCTTCTAAATATTGTTTTTAATATAATGACTACATCATTTAACAAACTATTGTTTTCTAAATACATCAAATTCAATTTTATTTTATCTGGTAAAATATATTTATCATGATATTGCTCAGGATTTTCTTTATCTAAAAGNATATATTCTTCTTTGGAATATTTTAATGTTGCTGGACTAGTAATACCAGGCCTAATCTTTAAAAAAGACTTCTCATCTTCACTAAGTTTATCAATATAATATTTAACCCATGGTCTAGGACCAACAAANCTTATATCTCCTTTTAACACATTGAATAGNGATGGAAGCTCATCTAACTTTAATCTTCTTAATACTTTTCCTATNNTAGTAATCCTTGGATCACTGCCAATTGTAAGATGCGACATTTGATTATTTAAAGACTTACTCATTGTGCAAAATTTATATAACAAAAACATACTTTCATTAANTCCTACTCTCTCTTGCTTAAATAGAATAGGTGTATCCGAAAATAATTTTATCAAAANACCTATAATGACCATTAATGGCAACAACACAATAATACCTAAAATTGAAAACAAAANATCAAAGCATCTCTTCATTTANTTAACCCAATATTTGANCTTATAAAAAAATAACCACCAACTAAAGAATATGTTATATAACTATATGCATGTAATATTATTGAGAATGACAATGCTATAGATTTATCATAGTTAAACAGACTGCTTGTCATAATAAAAACAACAGCTGCTTGGAAAGTGCCTATAGTACCAGGAGCAGATGGNAATACAACTATTGAAAATGTAATAAAAACTAATAGTAAAAAAGATTCTAAAATTGTAAANCTATGAATTCCTNTCATAGAATTAGATATAATAATGATATTTATTAAATAAATTATCCAAATAAGAGAACTTAAAATTATAATTGTAACTATTTTTTTATAGCCTTTAATATTTGANAATGCAGATATAAATAAACTCCAATTAATAACTTTATTATTCCTAAATAAAAAATANATNATTATTNAAAANAATAACAGAATCATTATATAAAAATAAAAACTATTTAAATCTAAATATTGCAAATTTGAAAAGAAATCAACAATTATTTCATTATTCCAAATAAATGGAAATGCTAATAGCAATAATAATATTAATGATAAAATATCAACAATTCTCTCAGTAACTATAGTGCCTAATAAATAAGATGGAGAAAGAGANGNAGTTTGAGACATCTTAGANACCCTTAGCAGGTCTCCTAATCTTAGTGNGAATATATTATTCCCAAAATATCCAATCATTTGATTTTTAAACAATTCAATCAGCTTCAAGCTCTTAGACTCTTCATTATTAAAAAATAATAACCAACGAAAACTTCTAATAAATACCGTAAGAATTAATAGCAATGATGCAAAAATAAATAAATGAAAATTAATTGATTTAATTTCATTTATAAAAATACTTGAATCAAAATTTCTAAAACTCCAATAAATACATAGAAGACTAATCAAAATACCTAATAAATTTTTTGAAGATAAAAAATAATTAATATTTTTTAAAGCATTCATTGTTTCCTTAAATCAAAAACAGATAGAGATTTTTCATCAATTTTAAAATATTTTACCATTCTTAAAGAGTCTACTTTTGAAAAGTTAATATTTATCAAATCAATATTCATATTTTGGCTTAATATCGAAAAACTAGGACTATTATTATGATTAAAACATAATTTAAAATTAGAAAAAAAATCTAATTGAATATCGTAACAATTATTAATTGATACATTATTAGATAATAATTGAATTAAATCTATATCTAAAAACATAGACAATTCACTATCTATATTATCAATAAATAGTTGATTAGTATTTTTATTTAATAATTTTGATGTATTCTTACTAAGCACTATAATTCTATCTTTTGATTCATATTGTATCTGATTATTAAAAACCAGTATACTAGTACTAGTATCTGTTTGAAAATAACTACCCCCACCAATTACTGATTCATTTCTTTGTTCAAAAGATATCTTATACGATGCTGAATTAATAATATCACTATTAATTTCTAACCAATCAGATAATATATCTGAAAAAAGAATATTAAATAAGCATAGTAATATTAATTTCATTTGTTAAAAATATTATCAATATACCTGTCATCTACCAATACATCTCTAGGCTTACTGCCATTATGCTCACTAATAATTCCTAAGGACTCTAATTCATCAATCAATCTACCCGCTCTACTATATCCAACTCTTAATTTTCGTTGCAATAATGATACTGATGCCTGCTGATTATCTATTACTATTTTTGCTGCTTCATATAATAATTCATCTCCAGATCCATCATCTACAGAAAAATCACCATCAGAAGACACTTTATTAATCTCTGGTAAATGTATTTCATCAGGCTTTGGCTGATCAGTAATATGATTCATAATTTTCTCAATCTCACCTAGTTCAATAAATGCATTATGCAATCTGATTGGTGATGCTGACCCTGGAAGTAAAAATAGCATATCTCCTCGACCCAATAGTTTTTCAGCACCCATCTGGTCTAAAATTGTTCTAGAATCTATTTTTGAAGATACCTGAAAAGATATCCTTGCTGGGAAATTTGATTTTATTAAACCTGTAATTACATCTACAGATGGTCTCTGAGTTGCAACTACTAAATGGATACCAACAGCCCTTGCTTTTTGTGCCAATCTAGTAATAGGCTCTTCTACTGCTCTACCAGATGTCATCATTAAATCTGCCAATTCATCAATTAAAACTACTATATAGGGAATATTCTCCAATTCCTCATTAGCCTCACANCTATCATGATATTCAGCAATATTTCTAACNCTTGCATCTGAGAATACTTGAAATCTTCTCTCCATCTCATCTATAGCAGAGTTTAATATTCCAACAGCATTTTCAGCTGTAGTCATAACATATTCGTCTAAATTAGGAGCTGTAATCAAATGATATCCTACAAGAGACTTATAAGTAGCTAATTCTAATTTCTTAGGATCAATCATAATAAATTTCACNTCATCAGGCTTTGCTTTATATAAAATNGATACAATAATGGTATTAATACATACAGATTTGCCTGCTCCGGTTGCTCCTGCAACTAATAAATGAGGCATTTTAGCTAAGTCGAAAGTATACGCATCCCCTATTGTAGTTTTTCCTAAACCTATTGTTAATTTTGATTTACTATTAATATACTGCTCAGAATTGATTATTGTTTTAAGATANACAATAGAAGGGTTTTCATTAGGCAACTCAATACCTATTGATTTAGTCCCTGGAATCGGGGCTATAACTCTAATTCTTTGAGCAGCCATAACTCTAGCTAAATCATCTGACAAATTAGTAAACTTATTAACNCTAACACCTTCATTAGGTTCTATCTCAAACATAGTTATAACTGGACCTTGAGTTATTCTTTTGACTTCAGATTTAACTCCAAATGTTTCTAATGCATGCTGCAANTCTCTAGCTTTATTCGTTAGAGCTGCATCATCATCCTTATCTATCTCTATTGGATTAATTAAGNTTTCTGTTAATGGAAGTTTATATTTTTTATACTTTGCTTTTCTACTTTCATGNTNATCCAAGTCACCCTGTTCTATTTCCACTTCATCTTCAATCTCAATTTCACCATCATCATCGATTTCATCTGAATATTCAATATCTATTTGATTCATATTAGCTTTTTCTATAGAATCAACTTCTTTTAATTCGACAACATCTTTTTTAGGCTCTTCATCAATCAAATTATTATCAATTTCATTTTCAAGCACAGATTCTTGTGAAGGCTCTATAGGCTTTGAAATTTCAATATTAGATTTAAACTTAAATTTCAATCTATGATTAATATTATCTAAAATTAACTTTATTTTTTCAAAAAATAATTTTCCAAAANTAATTAACATCTTAATAATTCTATTTACTTTTTCAATTATTTTAATCAATAAATCATATAAAGAAATTTCAAATAGAAAACTAATTAATATAATTATGATAGTTGGAATTAAAAGCCAAAATCCAACTGGCCCAATAAACCCTTGATGATTAGTCGTTCCATAAACTGCATTATTAATCATTATAGGGATAGCCCCACTTAAACTTCTTAAATGAAGATTAATAAAAAATAGCTCTAATATTTTATCAAATAAAGTTGCACAAAAAACCGCTAATAAAAGTAAGTAACTAGATTTAATTAAATATTTTAATATATTTTTTTTAAAAAACATTGCATAAGCTATTGCCAATAAAATAAGTGGTATTACTATAGCAAAAACACCTATTGTTTTTGTGATTAAATAAAAGGATACATATGCTCCAAACTTACCCAATAAATAATTTGAATTTTCATCTGCAGATTCAGGATACTCAGGACTTGTAAAATCAAATCCAATTATACTAAAAAATATAATAATTGAAAAAATAAATAAAATAATCGACCATGCTTCTTTTTCATTCAGCTTATTAATTATATTTTTTTTACTTTTAGGCATAACTATTTAANCAATGATGTATTTTTAATAAATGGNGGTTTNATAATAGATGCTTTTANACTTTTATTTCTTATATGAATATCAATCTCTTGACCANNATGGCTATATTGACTTTTAATATAGCCAATCCCTATTCCNGAATTTAATATAAATGATTGAGTCCCACTTGTTACTCGGCCTACCTTGCTATTATTTATAAGAATATCATAACCCTTTCTAGGGATTCCTCTTTCACACATTTGAAATGCTATTAATTTTGAATCATTAACACTTTGAGTTAATTGATTCTTGCCTATAAAAGAATTTTTATTCATATCTGTAATCCATGATAAACCTGCTTCTATTGGGTTTGTAGTTTCATCAATATCATTACCATAAAGACAATATTTCATTTCCATTCTCAATATATCTCTAGAAGCTAAGCCGCATGGCTCAACACCTAAATCAATAAGCCTTTCCCAAATATNTATTATATGTTCATGAGATCCGTAAAGTTCAAAACCTAGTTCTCCAGTATAACCTGTTCGACTCAGCATAATATCATGGCCACATACTTTACCTTTAGTATATGAATAAAATTTAATATCTAAATTTAAGTTTGTAATTTGGGATAAGTATTTTCTTGTTTTTGGACCTTGGATTGCAATCAAAGATATGTCAGAAGACATGTTTTCAATTACTACATCTTTAATAATATTTTTATTTAGCCAATCAAAATTCTTATTAATATTACCAGCATTTACAACCATAAAATATCCATCGGGTTTTTTATATAAAATNAAATCATCAACAATNCCNCCCTNATCATTACACATTGCNGAATATTGTGCATCATAGTTATTTAATTTTGAAACATTATTTATTGTCATNTTTTGTAAAAAATCACAAGCTCTATNACCATAAATAAAGAACTGNCCCATATGAGAAACATCAAACATNCCACAANCATTTCTTATTGTTTGATATTCATGNAAAATNCCTTTNCTGTAATTAACAGGCATTTCAAACCCTGAAAATGGAATTATCTTCGCCCCTAAATTTAAATGATGGTTATATAAACTAGTCTTCTTTGTCATTATTTTTTCAACACCTTTAAGGCTTCCTTTATTAAGTCTTGAGTATTAAAGTCAGAATTTGATTCAGCAAGTGCACTTAAACATTTATTAATCTCATTAATATTAAAACCTAATGATTTTAATGCATCATATGCATCTTGATATGATTCACTATTTTCACTGTTTTCTATTGGCATGCTATTGTCAGAATAACTAACAAGTTTATCTTTTAATTCTACTATAATCCTTCTTGCTGTTTTAGGACCTATACCTGGAAGAGCACTCAAGAGTTCAACCTCTCCAGCCACAAGTCTTCTTTTAAATTCATTTGGAGAAACTGATGATAATAAATTTATACCCGTTTTAGGACCTATACCCGAAACACTAATCAACATTAAAAACATATCCTTTTCAACTTCATCAGAAAAGCCATATAAATTTTGACTGTTTTCTGAAATTTGATGATATATTAGAAGAGAAACTTCTACTCCTTTTAATGGGAGACTATCATATGTATTGTTTGATATAAAACATAGATACCCAACACCNTTAACATCTATGATAGCCTCCGAAGGATTTTTGTTCACTAATATACCTTTTAAGCTTACTATCATAATTCATTAATCCTAAACTGNTGATGATGACACAATGCAATAGCTANNGCATCTGANGCATCTAATGGAATNTCTAAATTTTTAATATTTAATATTGANGCTACCATAAACTTAACCTGATCTTTATTAGCATTTCCATTTCCAGTAACTGATTGTTTGATTTTTTTCGCAGAATACTCAAAAATAGTAATTTTATTTGATGCCGCAGAAAGCATCGCAGCCCCTCTTGCTTGACCCAATAGCAATGCTGACTTAACATTTTTACCATAAAAAACATCTTCAATAGAAATAACCGTTGGACTATATTTTTTTATAATTGAAGACATATCATTAAAAATAGTTAACAACCTTCTTTCCAATTTATCTGAAGATTTTGGTTTTATAATCCCATAATCAATTAACCTTAAAGATTCACTATCAACATCAATAATCCCAAATCCTGTCCTAGTCAAGCCTGGGTCAATACCTAAAATCTTCATTAAATATTACTTNAATCATCATCAATATCAAAATTTGAATACACTTTTTGAACATCTTCATGATTTTCAAGAATATCCAACAACTTTAATAGTTGATTTGCTTCAGAGCCCGATACTTGAACCGTATTACTAGGCACTAAGCTTACCGAACCATCAATTTTTATTTCTTTATTTTCTAATGCCTTGCTAATATGATCAAAGTCTTCTGCTGGAATTAAAATAGAATAATAATCAGGGTTATCTAAATCAATATCTTCAATATTTAAATCTATAGCTANCTCTAAAAAAGAATCTTCATCAATANACACCTTATCTATTAAAATTTCTCCTTTTTTCTCAAAAATCCAACTAACACAACCTGATTCTCCTANGCTNCCTCCATTTTTAGACATTAGATGCTTTATATCTGGAAAAGTTCTATTCTTATTATCAGTCATTATTTCCATCATAATAGCAACCCCATTAGGACCATACCCTTCATACAAATAATTTTCATAAGTAAAACCTGGCAAGTTACCAGTCCCCTTATTAATTGCACGATCGATATTGGCAGATGGCATATTTGATTCTTTAGCCTTTTTAACAGCTAGACGTAATGACGAATTCATATCTACATCACCACCACCCTCTCTTGCTGCAAGAGTTATATCTTTAGAAAGTCTAGTAAAAAGTACTCCTCTTTTTGCATCTGCAGCACCTTTTTTTCGCTTAATAGTCGACCATTTACTATGTCCAGACATATTATCCCAATCCGTATTATTGCTTATAATTTACTTGATATAATATTGAATAAAAATTAGAATATTTTGGAACATAATCAAAATTCATATTGTTTAAAATAAAGAAACAATAACTTGAAAGGAAAGAATATGAAAGAAAAAATCACGCTTTTTATAGCATTATCATTTTTAATTGGCTTGACAGCTTACAAAAAATCTATTGATACAGATATTGAACTTGCAAGCAATATACAAATTGAATATGATGAAAATACTATAAGCGAATCTGACAATCTTGTTAATGATAGCGAACTAGCAGAAAGTCATTTAAATTGCAATTCTGAAAAAAATAATACTGACACACTGCAATTCAGTGAAGCATTTAAATATTACAGGAATTGCAATCATGACACTTTCACTTGGAATGGAGTCGAATACACAACAATTCTAAAGTCTGAAATCAATGAAAAACTTGAAGAAAATCATGAATCATTAAAAAATAAATTGGATTTAGTCTCAAAATAAATCCAAAAAGAGTAAGGGGTTAAGAGCGCGCTAATCCCTTGCTTGTATGAGTTTTATTAATCAGAATGAATAACTTTCTTAAACTCTTTCAATCCTTGCCCTACACTCTTGGCCAAGGTAGAAACTTTCTTGCCTCCAAATATTAAAATTAAAGCAAGAAAAATAATTATCATTTCAGATATGCCCAATTAGTTTTATCCTATCTAAAATATCTTAAAAAATACCATGCTGTAAAAAGGCCCATTATACTACATACACTAATAGAAAATACAAATCCAGTTGTAATTTTAACGACTCCTAAATTAAGTGTAGTACGTTGCCAACCCATATCCTGATACATAAGAAAAAAATCTTTCACAACCCCATCTGGCAACATAAAACTCAACAACATCGAAAGCACAGTGCCAATAATTACTCCAAAAAACAAAATCAAAAAAATAAATTTAAATGTTCTATTATTAGAGCTCATAATTAATTTATCATCGACTTAAAAATACCAATACCATCATTAGATCCTAAAATCTTTTCACAGGCTCGTTCAGGATGAGGCATCATACCTAATACATTTTTCTGTTTATTAAGAATACCCGCTATACTGTCAACTGATCCATTCAAATTATGACCAAACTGATCAGAATATTTAAAAGCGATACAATCATTATCCTGAAGCTCTTTTAAAGTATCATCATCTGCTTGATAATTACCCTCACCATGAGCAATGGGCATAGAAATAATTTGATTCTTTTTTAAATTTTGAGTGAAAATTGATTTCTCTGTAACTACATCTAGAGAAATTGTTTTGCTTATGAATTTAGTGTTGATATTCCTTATCAAAGCTCCTGGTAACAAACCTGCTTCAATCAATATTTGAAATCCATTGCAAATACCTATTACAGGGCACCCTTTATTAGCATTATCTATAACCTCCTTCATTATAGGAGAATATTTTGCAATTGCACCTGTTCTTAAATAATCACCATAAGAAAAACCACCCGGAATCAAGATAGCATCTGCAGATTGCAGAGAACTTTCCTTATGCCAAACAAAATCGACATCAACACCTAATATTTTATTTAAAGCATAATATGCATCATGATCACAATTCGAACCTGGGAATACAATAACAGCAAATTTCATATTAATCCACTATCTCAAATGTATATGATTCAGTATTAGGATTAGCTAATAATTTTTTGCAAGAGTCTTCCGTTATTAATTCTGCAGATTCTTTAGAAATATTATCAAAATCCATTTCTATATATTTACCTATTGTAACACAGGAAATATCTTTAATATCCATTGACTCTAAGGCATTATGGACTGTTTTACCCTGCGGGTCCAATATTCCCTCTTTATATTTTATATATATTTTCGCTTTCATATTTTCCTTATAATAAATAAAGCCTCTTTAGTTAAAATGTTAATTTTCAAATTTATATAGAATAACCATATTTATTCAAATTACGAACAACTCTTTCTTCCACATCTCCAAGCTCAGGAATAAATTCTTTTCCCAATAGCACCTTGTATAATTCCATATAATGTTCTGCTAATGAGATACGAATTTCATCAGATAATTTAGGTGGAGTACCTTCGCCAGAGAAGCCTTGATCGATTAGCCATTGCCTAATATTCTCTTTATCTAACATCTTTTGAGACTTGCCTGCAGCAAATCTTTCTTCATATTCAGATTTAACCCAAAAACGACTCGAATCAGGAGTGTGTATTTCATCAATAACAATTAGCTCATCATCAACAATTCCGAATTCATATTTAGTATCTACAAGAATAAGCCCTTGTTGATCTGCCCATTTTTTACCTTCATCAAACAATTGCAGTGCATATTCCTCAGCTTTTTTATAAATTTTTTCATCAACTAAATCCTTTATAATTTCTTCCCTTGATATAGGCTCATCATGCAAACCATATTCAGCCTTAGTTGAAGGAGTTAAAATGACCTCACTAAATTTTTGATCTTTTTTTAGTCCCTCAGGCAACATAAAACCATATTGACCATTGATACCACTAGAATACTCTCTCCATAAACTTCCTGTAATATAATTTCGGACTATTACCTCAACAGGAAGTGTTTTTGCTTTTTTTGCAATCAAAACCTGTGGATCAGGAGATTCTATAATATGATTTGGGGCAATATGTTTTGTTCTTTCAAAC
>NZVQ01000027.1 GCA_002701525.1 Fidelibacterota bacterium
AAAAATTAATTTTAATTTATATAATTTAGATGATTTAAAGAGTGTTTTTTATAAAATCGATAGAGATTTTAGTGGATATTGTGATAAATTAAAAATATATATTTTAAATTTATATGAAACCATTATAATACAATTTTTATGTCAAATATCTCCTATAATATTAAATATATTATTAAATAGTTTTATCCATGATGAAAGTCATACTGAAATAAAAGAATATTATAAGAATAAAGGGTATAGAGATTTTTATATTGTTAATGAACAAGTTTCTTTAAATAAAACTGAAGATGGAATAGTAATTGATTTAGATATATACGAAGGTCCTAAATATTTTTATAGAAATATAACCTGGGATGGAAATGTGATTTATTCTGATGAAGAATTGAATCAGAGGCTAGGGATTATGGAAGGTGATAGCTTTAATCAAATTAAGCTCATGATGTCTATAAGTGAGAATGTTAATCCTTTATATATGGATGATGGATATTTTCATTTCCAAGCGATACCTAAAATAACTCCGATATCTAAAGACTCTTTAGATATTAATTTTTTAATATCTGAGGGTGAATTAGTTACAGTTCGCAAAATAATTATTTCTGGTAATGCTAAAACATATGAGAATGTTGTTAGAAGAGAGTTGATGATTTACCCCGGAGATACATTTAGTAGAAAAAAATTATTAGATAGTTATCGAGATATCTTTATGTTAAATTTTTTCAATGATGTAGCACCTAATGTCATTCCTGTAGGAGATGATGAAATTGATATTTTATTTGATGTTGATGAAAAGGAGGCTGGACAAGCAAACTTTTCCATGGGCTATTCAGGAGTCACAGGTTTTCAAGGTGGTGGTGGGTTCCAATTCCCCAATTTTTTAGGTAGAGGGCAATTATTATCTTTGTCTTATAATAGAGGTTTGTCTAATTCATACCAAATGTCAGGAAATCAATCAGAGAGTGTTTCTCAATCATTTAATATTGAATTTCAAGAGCCTTGGTTATTAGATACTCCGAATTTAGTGGGAGGTTCATTTTATTATCAAGAAACGGGGCAAACCATTTATAGTAGGCTTCCATTTGATCAAAACCGTATTGGAGGGTCTTTGACTTGGGGTAGAAAATTTAAATGGCCAGATGCATATTTTAGAGGAAATTGGAGACTTTCCATATCTAAAAATTCTTATTTGTCTGAAAATAGATCAAACTTGCTAAATCCGCTTTATTTTGGTTCTAAAATAGATTCTTATATAGAATATAATGGTGATGATTATTTATTTTCTAATTCAGGGGTCTCTTTATCTCAAATTATATCTAGGGATAGTAGGAATCATCCAGAATTTCCAACTTCAGGTTCATCAATGAATTGGACAAGCACTCTTTCAGGGAGCTTTTTAGGTGGTGAAGAAGATTATCACAAGCATGTCTTTGATCTAAAATGGTTTTCACCATTATATGAATTCAAATATGGACGAAATAATAAAAATATTAGTAAATTTGCATTGTTTCAAAATGTTAAAGTAGGTGTAGTGAAGAGTATTCCAACATCTGCAAATGAGCTGTCAACGATTCCACCATCAAGTAGATTTCTAATGGGAGGTACTAATCCATATGGAAACATGCTTAGAGGTTATGAAGAAAATTCAGTAGGTGTTTACTATGGAAAAATCTTATTTAAATATTCTGCTGAAATAAGGATATCTTTATCAGATAGCCCAACAATGTACTTGCTGATGTTTATGGAAACTGGTAATGTTTGGAGCGATTTTAATGATTTGAAACTTTTTGAATTAAATAGGTCTGTTGGTTTTGGTGGCAGAATATTTATGCCAATGATTGGAATGTTAGGTTATGATATTGGTTATGGAATTGATATAGATAAAAGTAATCCTAATATGAATCCATGGCAATATCATTTTATATTTGGAGTGCCGTTTTAAGTAAAATAAGAAAAGGAATTAAATATGAAAAATAGTGTTTTATGGTATCTATTACTTTTTATGAGCTTCGTGTTTTCAGAAGTTAAGATTGGGTATGTAGACTCTCAGCAAATCATGACTCAGTATGAGGGCTTTCGTTTGGCTCAAATAGAATTAGAGAAAGAACAAAAACGATTAGAAGCAGAATATAATACTATGGCTCAGCAATTAGATAGTCTTTATAGATCTTATGAGCAGCAAAGACTATTGATGAGTGATGATAGAAAAAAAGAAAAAGAAAATGAATTAGTAGCAAAAGAACGAGAGCTGCAAGAATTTGGCATGAAAAAGTTGGGTCCTCAGAATAGTGAACTCGTTCAAATTCAAAATCAATTAATGCAGCCTATCTTAAAAGTATTTTCTGATGCATGTAATAAAGTAGGTGCTGATCAAGGGTATGATTTTATATTTGATGCTGGTACAGGCGGATTATTATATAGTCTTGAATCTCACAATATAACTGATGAGGTAATTGAAGAAATGAATAAAATATCAACAAATTCAAACTAATACTTGTATGCATTCTATTGCAAAAATAGCAAATTATATTAATGCGGTTGATGTTGTTGGAGATTCAGATTTATTAATCAAAGGTTTGTGTGGTATAGATAGTGGTCAAGATGGGTATATATCTTATATACATGAACAGCAATATATTAAATATTTAAATATTACTAAAGCCTCTGCAGTTATAGTGGGTCATCAATGTTTAGATAAAAGTAATGGTAAAACTTTAATAGGAGTAGATAATCCTGCAGAAGCTTTTTCTAAATTAATACCATTGTTTTATAATGAACCAAAATCTGAATATACCATATCAGAGAGTGCAATAGTTAGTGATAAATCAAAATTAGGTTCCAATTGTCATTTGGGTCACAATGTTATTATAGATACAGATGTAGTAATTGGAGATAATGTATTTATAGGTAATGGTTGTTATATTGGTAAGAATTCAATTGTTGATGATAATTCATTTTTATCAAACAATGTAAATATAGTTAAAAATAGCAAGATTGGTAAAGGTGTTAAAATTCATTCTGGTACAGTTATTGGTGGATCAGGGTTTGGTTTGTTTACAAACAATAAAAAACATTCGCTTATTCCTCATATAGGTAATGTGATTATATATGACAATGTATCTATAGGCTCTAATTGTTGCATCGATAGAGGTACTATTAATGATACTATTATTGGAGAAAATACATGTATTGACAATCTTGTTCAGATTGCACATAATGTAAGAATAGGTAAGGGTTGCATAATTGCTGGACAAACAGGTATAGCAGGTAGTGCAATTATCGGAAATTTTGTTACTATGGGTGGACAGGTTGGTATTGTAGGCCATATTGAAATTTCAGATAATGTAATGATAGCAGGAAAATCACTTGTTACAAAATCAATATTTAAACAGGATATTATTTCAGGTATCCCGGCTAAAAATCATAAAAAAAGAATTAAGCAAGAAGCTACAATTAATAGAATGTCTGATATTATTAAAAATATTAAAAAATAGATACGGATACATTGACTCAAAAATATAAACAATCAATTTATCAAAAAACAATAAAGAGAAAAGCATCATTAAAGGGTGTTGGATTGCATACAGGTGTAAACTCTACAGTTACTTTTAAACCTGCAGAAGAAAACTTTGGAATTCGATTCAAAAGATTGGATATTGATGGATGCCCAGAAATTTTAGCAGATATTGATCATGTTATTGATATATCTAGAGGAACCTCAATTGGCCAAGAAGGATTTAGAATTCATACCGTAGAACATATTTTAGCTGCAATTACTGGCTTGCAGATTGATAATATATTAATTGAACTAACTGAAAAAGAGCCTCCTGTTATGGATGGGAGTGCAAAGCCTTTTGTAGATATTTTATTGGATGCAGGAATAAAGGAACAAAAAACTAAAAGAAAAGAATTAGTTATAGATAGACCTCTTAGTTATATAGAGCCAGATAGAGGAGTTGAAATTCATATTTTACCAGCGGAATCTTTTAGAATCACATTTACAACTGACTATGGCTATCCATCTTTAGGGGTTCAATCATGTTCGCTTTATTCATTGGAAAATAATTTTATTAATGAATTTGCTCCATCTAGAACTTTTTGCTTCTTTTCTGAAATTGAAGAGCTATACTCTTTAGGATTAATTAAAGGAGGAAGCTTAGATAGTGCATTAGTTTTTTTAGATAGAGATGTAAAAGAAAATGAATTAAATAAATTAAAGAAAATATTTAAAATTGATTCAAAAATATTTATTAGTGAAAATGGACTATTAAATGGAACAAAATTAAG
Organism: Fidelibacterota bacterium; assembly: GCA_002701525.1. Classification (GTDB taxonomy): domain Bacteria; phylum Fidelibacterota; class Marinisomatia; order SCGC-AAA003-L08; family D37C17; genus SCGC-AAA003-L08. The sequence goes on from NZVQ01000027.1 coordinate 4,282, forward strand.
ATTCAGCAATGAACCTGTAAGACACAAAACTTTAGATTTATTGGGCGATTTAGCTTTATTAGGGATTCCTATAAGAGGACATGTAATTGCAACTAAAAGTGGACATGCTGCAAATGTTGAATTTGTAAAAAAAATCAAATCTTCATATAAAAAGAAAATTCAAAATCAGTATAAAATGGATTCTATTGATTCATTTAATATACAATCAATATTAAAAATAATGCCTCATAGATATCCATTTTTATTAGTTGATAAAATATTATCAGTTAAGCCAGGAGAAGAGGTTAAGGCCATTAAAAATGTAACTTTTAATGAGCCATTTTTCCAAGGTCATTTTCCAAATCAACCGATTATGCCTGGAGTATTAATACTGGAAGCAATGGCTCAAACAGGGGGCTTTTTAGTATTAAATTCAATTCCAAATCCTGAAACAAAGTTAATGTATTTTTCAGGTATTAATAATTCTCGATTTAAAAAGACAGTAGTTCCTGGAGACCAAATATTTTTCAAAGCAAAATTAGATAAATTTAGGATGGGAACCTGTAAAATTTCAGCTATTGCAAAGGTTAATGATGAAGTGGTTTGTGAAGCTGAACTATTAGCATCAGTAGTTGATAAAGAGGCATAGTTAAGTGACTACATTTATTCATCCAACAGCCTTAGTGTCTCCTACAGCAAAAATTGACTCCAATGTTAAAATTGGTCCATTTTGTGTAGTTGAAGACAATGTTGTTATTAAATCAGGTACAGTGATTAATTCCTTCGTTCATATAGCAAGTGACACTTTTGTTGGTAAAGATTGTCAAATATTTCAAGGCTCAGTCATTGGAGAAATCCCTCAAGACTTAAAATATGATGGTGAAAAAACAAAATTAATTATAGGTGATAGAGTAACGGTAAGAGAATATTGTACAATCAATAAAGGAACAAATGCAAATGGAGAAACATTAATTGGAAATGATGTATTATTAATGGCCTATGTCCATATTGCTCATGATTGTATAATTGGAAATAATGTTATTCTAGCAAATGGAGTACAGCTTGGTGGTCATGTTGAAATTGGAGATTGGGTTACAGTTGGGGGGATGACACCTATTCATCAATTTACAAAAATTGGCTGTCATGCTTTTATTGGTGGGGGATATAGAATAGTTCAAGATATTCCACCATATATTTTAGCGATGGGTGAACCTTTAAAGTATGCCGGAATAAATAGTGTTGGTTTAAGAAGAAGGAAATTTCCTCCAGAGGTTCGTGATATAATTAAAAAAATATATAAAATAATTTTCAAGTCTAAAACAAATTTATCAGAATCAATAAAATTGATTAAGAGAGATTACTGTGATAATAAGGAGGCCTCTATTATTTTAGATTTTATTAAAAATAGTAATAGGGGTTTGATTTAACTTTTGAAATCACTTTGTATTATTATAGTTCTAAGTATTACTAATTTCATTTTTGCTAATAATAATTATAATAGCTCGGCACATCTTTGTTATAAGCCTCTTGAACAAAGTTCCATAATCAATTTGCACATTGCTTTTTATAAATCGTATCCTTCAATTGGAGCGCAATGGTGGGTTTCTGATAATTTAGAAATTTCCGGGATGTTATATCATGGTAGTGATGATATATTTCAATCATATAATAATTTTTCACTAGGTTATTATAATAGTAATGTTGAATGGTTCTATTCAGATTCAAATTTAATAGAATTGAGTTTACATAAAGTGAAATATGCCAATCTGCATTATGAACAGATTAATTGTGCATATAAAAGCCGATATAATTATGGAGATTTCATATTGGGTTATGATTTGAATTATTATTTTTGGGGCCCCAATAATAATAAATTCATTTCATTATTAATAAATTATAATTTTAATAAGAAAATAATTCTAGAATTAAAATCAGATATTAAAGATAATAATATTTTTGGTTCATTTAATATTTCAATACCATTATAATTAAATCATGAAAAACATTACTATTTTAGGATCTACCGGTTCAATAGGGGTGCAAGCTTTAAATGTTATAGACACCCATCAAGATAAATTTAATTTAATTGGAATCAGTGCAAATCAAAATATTGACTTATTAATTAAACAAGCCAAATTATATAATCCAAAATATGTTTGTATAGTTGATGAAAGTTATAAAAAAGAATTATGTAATTCGTTGGATTTAGGTAGATATAAAGTTTTATCAGGTAGGTCTGGACTATTAGAATTAGCTAGTATAAATGATGCAGATGTTATGCTAAATGCATTGGTTGGAGCTAGTGGAATGGAGCCAACAATCCATTCAATTAATTCAGGGATTGATATAGCACTATCTAATAAAGAAAGTTTAGTAATGGCTGGTGAAATAATTAATAGTAGGTTAGATTCCATGGGTGTAAAAATTTATCCTGTGGATAGTGAACATAGTGCTATTTGGCAATGTCTAGTTGGAGAAAAAAACAAACAAATTAATAAAATTATATTAACAGGTTCAGGTGGACCGTTTAGAACAAAAAAAATATCCGAATTTAATATGATTAATAAAGAGCAGGCTTTAAAGCATCCTAATTGGTCAATGGGTAATAAGATTACAATAGATTCATCTACCATGATGAATAAAGGTCTAGAATTAATAGAGGCTTATTGGCTATTCCCTATTAATTTTGATAAGATAGATATTGTAATCCATCCAGAATCAATTATTCACTCTATGGTTGAATTTGTAGACGGTTCTGTTAAAGCTCAATTAGGAGTTCCAAGTATGGAAATTCCTATTCAGTATGCTTTAACATATCCTGATAGGATTATTTCAAATTGTGAAAAATTGGATTTGACTAAGGTTAAGAGTTTAAATTTTGAAAAACCTGATTTAGAAAAATTTAAATGTATTGATTTAGCTTATAAATCAATTAAAAAAGGGGGTTCTTTCCCTGTAGTTTTAAATGTAGCCAATGATATGCTAGTAGACTATTTTTTAAATGATAAAATACAGTTTTTAGATATTCCCAATATAATAGAAGGAACTTTAGCAGCTCATGATTTTATAAAAGATATAACTTTAGATGACATTAACTATTTAACAGGTTGGACACAGCGATATATTCAAGAGGAGATTCATGATTAGTTTTATAGCATTTGTATTTAGTATAGTAATATTAGTATTTATACATGAGTTAGGTCATTATCTAGCAGCACGATCAGTAGGAGTAAAAGTAGAAAAATTTTATATAGGTTTTAATTTATTTGGTTATGCATTATTTAAAAAGCAAATGAATGGTACTGAATATGGTATTGGATGGTTTCCATTAGGAGGGTATGTTAAGTTAGCAGGTATGTTGGATGAAAGTTTAGATACTAGTGCATCGGATGTTCCAAAAGAAAATCAACTTCAATATCAATCACCATTAGCTAAGATTTGGATTATGTCTGCAGGTGTAATTATGAATTTTTTACTAGCTATTATTATTTTCAGTGTAGTGTCATTTAATAATGGTGTTCCAGAAGCATCTTCTGATGAACCTATAATAGGAAATGTATCTGAAGATATAATGAATGTAGATGGTGATTTTATTAAAAAAACTGCAGCTCACAAATTAGGTTTGAAATCAGGCGATAAAATAATTCAAATTGATAATGTCAGTATTAATAATTGGGATGATATGTCACTAGCTATTCGTAATAAACCTGATGAAATAATTAATGTGAAATGGATTAGTGAAAGCCAAATTAAAGAGGGGTCAGTTAGAACCGATACGGTAACAACATTAATAGATTATAAAATTAAAACTATTGGTAAACTTGGAATAGGGCCTGACATAAAAATTAGGGAATTAAGTTTTATAGAAGCTTTGTTAAATGGTTGTATGATGACGAGTGATTTTCTATTTCAAATGGTTTTTTCACTATATTCTTTAATATCTGGACAAATTTCTATAGAGCATTTATCAGGTCCATTAGGGATAGCACAAGTAGCTGGAGATTCAGCGAAGGCAGGTTTTGAGTCTTTATTTTATTTAATTGCAATATTATCAATTAATTTAGGATTAGTAAATATACTGCCTATACCAGGTCTTGATGGAGGACATATATTTATTACACTAATTGAAGTTATTTTAAGAAAAGATCTTACTCTTGATGCTAAGGTAGCAATACAAAATATAGGGATGTTGTTTTTATTATCGTTATTTATTTTGGTAATGTTTAATGATGTTGTTAGATTATTTTTTAATTAATGAATCTAGTGAAGGAATCTCAATAGATTCAAAATCTTTTGTAATTTTATTTAAATCAATTAAGTTATTCGAATCATAATTGGCTGTTCCAACTAATATTTTTTCTTGGATACTCTTGCCTACTTTATAAATACTAGATTGTTTTTCGATTTTTTTTATAGTTTCAGTTGGCAAGACATCCATACAGAGTATAATTATGCTAACGACTATTAGTCCCTTTATAAAACCAAGTAGAGATCCTAATAGTTTATTTAGCCATCCAAGGTAAATAATTTCAAAGAATTTTTGTATTGATAGAGATACTATATTTATTATTATTATAGATATAAAAAAGATAATAAGAAAGCTAATAATTTCAATGACCTTTACATTTATAAAATAATTTTCAATTAATGGAATTAGTTCAATATAATACTTAGATGCGATAAAACATGATATAAATAAACCTGCAAGTCGTGCAATTTCTTTGATTAATCCTCTACGAAAGCCATTAATTGTAAATATTAGAAGTATAATACTAAATAAAATATCAGGAGTATTCATTTACTTGCTCAGTTCTTCCTTGACAATTTTTTGTACAATGCTACCATCTACAGTGCCTGCAAATTTATTCATAGCTATTCCCATTATTTGTCCCATATCAGACATTGATTTAGCATTTTTTTCATTTATAATTTGTAAAATTTGAATTTTAATTTCATCTTCACTTATTGGTTCTGGGAGATAATTTTGAACTAATGATAATTCATAGTTTTCTTTATCTGCGAGGTCAGGCCTATTGGCATTTGTGTATTGTTTAATGGAATCTTTTAATTGTTTAGCTGTACTGTTTAGTATTTTTAGACATTCCTTCTCATTTAAATTACTTCCCTTATCAATCTGTGTTGCTTTAAGTTTTCCTAGCAAATTTCTTAAGCCTATTATTTTAGGTTTGTCTTTTGATTTCATTGCAATTTTCAAATCATTTGTTATTTGATTAATCATATTTCCCTTTTTTATACTCATTTCTTTTATATTTTTAATTGGTAGTTAATTAAATATAAATTATTACATATAATAATTTATATTATTTAATTAAAATAATTAATGAAAGCTTAGTAATAATGAATAATAATTTAAAGCATTTAATAGAATTGCAAAAAATAGATTCTCGATTATTGGATATCACAGATTTAAGAGGTGATTTACCTATTAAAGTAGAAGAATTAGCTGATCAATTAGCAAAAGCTAAGGAAAATTTTAAAGGTAATGAAGAGAGAATTAATGATATTACAGCTAGTATAAAAAAAGAAACCAATGCAATTGAAGATGCTAGCTCTAAGCTAGAGAAATTAAAAAATCAATTATACTTAGTAAAATCAAATAAAGAATATGATGCATTAAATTTTGAAATAGATCATTTAAAAGAATCAATTTCTGAATCAGAAAATGTTATTCTTGATTTAGAAGAAGAAAAAGAAAATATTAATAAAGAAAATGAATCTTATAAATCTAATATTGATGATGCTACTAAAGATTTAGGTGAAAAAAATACAGAATTAGAATTAGCAATGTCAAAAACTGAAAAAGAAGAGTCAGATTTAAATAAAAACAGAATTAAAATTGTTGACCAAATTGATAATAAATTAGTATCAACATATAATAGATTAAGAAAAACAAAAGATGGATTGGGGATAGTAAATATTATGTCTAATGCTTGTGGGGCATGTTATACCCAATTGCCTAGGCAAACTATTATTGAGGTTAAGAATAGTATAGATGTCATTTCTTGTCCTAATTGTAGTACCTATTTGTTTTTTGATGAAGAATTAAGTTAATATGGCCAGTGAGTTGGTTGCCCCTTCGGGAGGAAAGTCCGGACTCCGCAGGATAATGTGCCTTTTGAAAAAGAGGATCCTATATTTAGGAATGGAAAGTGCAACAGAAAACAGACCGCTTAATTATTTGTAATTAAGTAAGGGTGAAAAGGTAGTGTAAGAGACTACCATTAATATTGGTAACAATATTAATTTGTAAACCCCACATGGAGCAAGATCAAGTAACCAAGTGTTATCCGCATGTTTATGGTGGGTGGATCGCAGGTGTTATTCTAATAGTGCTTTTAAAGCACATTATTATTTTAGCCTAGATGAATAACCAACATCGATTTTTCGATACAGAATTCGGCTTATGATCTGGCCTATATTAAATAAATGGAGGGAAGTAAGTGCCTGAAGCACATATTATTGGATTGGGACATTATGTTCCTGAGAATATTGTTACAAATGATGATTTGTCAGAATTGATGGATACTTCGGATCAATGGATTGTAGATAGAACAGGTATTAAAGAGAGAAGGTTTGCTGCCTTAAATCAAGGGCCATCAGATTTAGCTATTCCAGCAGTAGAATTAGCAATTGATAATGCAAAAATTAATAAAGAAGATATTGATTTTATTATTTTTGCCACATCAACACCTGATCATTATGTCCCGGGTTCTTCATGTATTCTACAAGATAAAATGAATTTAAATGGAATTGGTGCTTTAGATATACGAGTCCAATGTTCTGGTTTTGTATATGGTCTTTCTATAGCAGAACAATATATTAAATCAGGTCAATTCAATAACATTTTAGTTATAGGTGCAGAGGTCCAATCAACAGCAATGGATTTAACTGATAGAGGTAGAGACACTGCTGTTATATTTGCAGATGGTGCAGGAGCAGCAATTATTAGCTCTCAAAAATTAGGGGGACAAATTCTGTCAACACATCTTTATTCAGAAGGTAAATATGCTAAAGAGCTATGGGTAGAAAGTCCTTCTAGTAGTTCTAGACCAACGATAGATTTAGCAAAAATCAATGAAGGTCGTCATTTTTTACAAATGAATGGAAAAGAAGTATTCAAGCATGCTGTTAAAAGATTTCCTGAAGTCATAATTGAAGGATTAGAACATAATGAATTATCAATAGCAGATTTAGATATTTTAATTCCTCATCAAGCAAATTTAAGAATTTCAAAATTTATTCAAAAAAAACTAAATCTATTAGATAATCAAATTTTTTCAAATATACATAAATATGGCAATACTACAGCAGCATCTATACCAATAGCATTTTCAGAAGCATTAATACAAGGTAAAATATATCCAGGAAATATTGTAGCTTTAGCTTCATTTGGTTCAGGATTTACTTGGGGCTCTTGTATTATAAAATGGGTGAAATAAAATGAAAAAATATTTTTCAGAAGAGCATTTAATGTTACAGCAAATGGTAAAAGAGTTCGCTGATAAAGAGATAAAACCAGTAGCACAAGAGATTGATTCCCAAAGCAAGTTTCCTAAAGATATAATTAATAAAATGTCTGATTTAGGATTGCTTGGTATCCCATGGGATGTAAAATATGGTGGAAATGGAATGGATACTCTATCATTGGTAATTGCTATTGAGGAAATTGGTAAGATATGTACATCAACAGCAGTAACAATGATGGCTCATACAAGCCTGGGTACTGGACCAATTGCTTATTTTGGAACAGAAAATCAAAAAGAAAAATACTTATCTAAATTAGCTAAAGGGGAAATGCTTGGTGCATTTGGATTGACAGAGCCAAGTGCAGGAAGTGATGCTGGTAATACTCAAACTACTGCTGAATTAGATGGAGATTATTATATTATTAATGGTCAAAAAGCATTTTGTACTAATGCTGGAGAATCAGGAGTAATTACTATTACAGCTAAAATAATGAGTAAGGATTCATCTAAACAAAAGATTGGGGCTTTTATTGTTGAATCTGATTCTGAAGGAGTAACTTTTGGTGTTCCAGAAAAAAAAATGGGTTGGAAGGGGTCTGATACTAGATCTGTTTTTTTTGAAAATGTTAAAATTCCTAAAGAAAATATTTTAGGGGATCCAAATAAAGGTTTTAGTCAGTTTTTAGAAACATTATCCGGAGGAAGAATTACTATAGGAGGCTTAGCTTTAGGTATTGCACAAGGAGCTTTTAATGCTGCTGTAAAATATTCTAAAGAAAGGACTGCCTTCGGAAAAGAAATTAATAGTTTTCAAGGTGTAAGTTTTAAGATTAGTGATATGGCTACAAAAATAGAAGCTGCTAAGCATTTAGTGTATCATGCAGCATGGCTCAAAGATAATAATTTACCCTTTATGAAAGAAGCTGCAATGGCAAAATTATTTAGTAGTGAAATGGCCATGTATGTAACTACCGAAGCTATTCAGATTCATGGTGGCTATGGATATATTAAAGAATATAATGTAGAGAGGCATTTTAGAGATGCAAAACTACTAGAAATTGGTGAAGGAACTAGTGAAATTCAACGTATAGTTATTTCAAGAGAAATTTTAAATAATTTCCAAGTATGATCACCCTCCAAATAGCTAATAATTTTGATGATGAAGTCAAATTGTCAAATAAACTAATTACTGAAATTATATATAGTATTTTAATTAATAGCAGTGAATATCAAAAAGCGAATATATCAATTATTATAGAAAATGATGAATATTTAAGAAATTTAAAAATAAAATATTTTAATATGGATATATTAACAGATGTTATTACATTTAACTTATCTGATAATAATATAGAATTAGATGCTGAAATTTATATTAGTTGGGATAGGATTATAGATAATGCAAAAAAATATAAGCAGACTGTTGAGCAAGAGAGCAAAAGAATAATTATTCATGGTTGTTTACATTTAGTTGGTTTTAATGATTCTACAAAAGAAGAAATAAATTTAATGCGAAAAAAAGAACAAGAATATTTGAATAAATTTAATCAAAATATTATTTTATAATGTTAATGACAACTGCAATATCATTTTTATTTTTATTATTATTATCAGCATTTTTTTCATCTTCAGAAACAGCTTATTTTAATTTGCGGAAGCATAGAGGTAATTTCTCAAATCAAGTGAGAGATATAATAAATGAGCCTGAAAAATTACTTATTACAATTTTAACTGGAAATACATTTGTTAATATTGCTTTAGGTTCTCTAGCTGCGATTGTAACCCATCACTATTTTGGAGATAGCTCTTCTGCTATATTATTTGAAGTTTTAATTGTTTCAGTTGTTATACTAATTTTTGGAGAAATTTTTCCTAAAATTATAGCATTACATAATTCTGAAAATCTTGCTGAGTTATTTCGATTACCTGTTAAAATTTTATTATTTTTATTTACTCCTTTTGTATATGTATCAAAAATAATCACTAAAATTCCAAATTTATTAAGAATGAATAAAGAAAAAATCTTTGACTCAGAGGAAGAACTTAAAATTTTAACTGAAATAGGTGAGAAGGAAGGAACTCTTCAAGAGGAAGAGTCTGAGATTATTCAATCTATCTTTGATTTTAAAGATAAGCATGTTAGAGAAATAATGAAGCCTAGAGTAGATATGGTTGCAATTGAATCTGATAGTTCTATTGATGATGTTATGGACTTAATTAGTAATAAACAGTTTTCAAAAATTCCAGTTTACAAAGAGAATATAGATAAAATTGTTGGTATAATATATGCAAAAGATTTATTGCCTTATTTGATGGGTTCTCGTCCAAATATAGCCATTGTCAAATTAGCTAGGAATCCATTTTTTGTGCCAGAAACCAAGGAAATTAATGATTTGATGGAGGATTTTAAAAATAAAAAAATGAATATTGCAATTGCAGTTGATGAGTGGGGTGGAACATCAGGATTAATTACCCTTGAAGACATTGTAGAAGAGGTTTTGGGAGAGATTCAAGATCCTTATGATACAGATCAATCTTTAATATTTAAGCAAAAAGATGGGAGTATGATAATTGATGCAAAAATTACTATTTATGATTTAGAAGAAGAGATTGAAATTGAATTCCCTGAAGATAGAGAGTATGATACACTTGCAGGATTCATCCTTCATGCTGCAGGTAATATCCCAAAAGTTGAAGATCAGATTAATCATGATCAATACAAAATGGTTGTCAAAAGTATTGATGGAAATAGAATAGATAAGATTCATTTAATCAAGAGTTGAAATTATGAGTGAATTAAAACAGTTAATTGAAATTGTAAAAAAATTAAGAGCACATGATGGCTGTGATTGGGATAATGTCCAAACTTCGAAATCATTAATTCCATATTTATTAGAAGAAACATATGAAGTAATAGAAGCAATTGAAATAGAGGATTCAAAATTATTAAAAGAAGAATTAGGAGATTTGTTATTGCATATTATTTTTCAATCAGAGATAGCTAAAGAAAATAATTTTTTTGAACTTTCAGACTCCATTAAACATGTTTCAGATAAGTTAGTTGATAGGCATCCTCATATTTTCAATAGCAATCAAGATGGTTCATACCAAAAGGGAAATTGGGAATTATCAAAACAAAAAGAAAAAGATAGAAAATATATTTTAGAGGGTGTTCCAATAACTCTCCCAGCATTGACTAGGGCTCGAAGAATTCAAGAAAAAGCAGCAAGTGTAGGATTTGATTGGGAAAATATAGATCAAGTGTTTGAAAAAGTTCATGAAGAAATTGAAGAATTAAAAGATGCTATTAAAAAAAATGATACTGAAAATATATTTGAAGAATTAGGAGACACCTTATTTGCGATAGTAAATATTGCACGTTTTTTAGATTGTTCTAAAGATCAAGAAAATGACAAGCTCGAATATGACCCTGAATCGGCATTAAGGTTTGCAATAAGAAAATTTGAAAATAGATTTAATCAAATGGAAGATGAACTAAAATCTAATGGAAAATTTTTTAAAGAATCTTCATTAGAGTTATTAGATTCTATTTGGAATAAAATTAAAAATGAAGAAAAATAATCTATATAGAAAACATGTATTTGTATGTACGAATGAGCGTAATTCAGAAAGTCAACAGTCCTGTGGTAAAATTGGTTCTGAACTTAGATTTTTTCTTAAACAAGAGATGGCTAAAAGAGGACTTAATAAAGAAATCAGAATAAATAAAAGTGGTTGTTTAGGACAATGCTCAAAAGGACCATGTTATGTTATTTATCCTAATCAGGAGTGGCATTTTAATATAGATATGGACCAATCTGAAAAAATTCTTAATGAAATATTAGAATAAACGGAAAATATCATTGATACAATTATTTTTTAATTGTCATTAAGAATAAGATCTATAATTATGACAATATCTAATACATTTATTTGACCATCAGTATTTAAATCAGCTGCCACTAAATCAGATTCAGAAGTTCCTAAAATCATATTGACTACTAGAATAACATCTACAACATTAATGCTTCCATCATTATTTATATCTCCAGAGGCAGCTACATCACCAACATATTGAATTTTAAAATTGTCTACGGCAGCTTCAACTAGTGAGCCACCACTACCATCATCACCATCATAGAAAGCATCATCAGCTATAAATTTAAATTGTACAGAGGTTGATTCTAAATTAATATAATCAGATAATATGAACTGTTGTTTTTCCCAATTAGTATTGGAAACAGTGGTATTTTCAAGGTCAATCCAATTACTTCCATTGTCAGTTACACTNACTATCCATTTGTCATTATTNCCATTNTCNCCTACATTATTTGTATACCATCTCCAATAAGTTACAACAGCTTCTTCTNCACCATTTAAATTGAATTCAGGNCTATATAGGGTTGTTTTNCCACCATCTACATCATCAAANCCACCATTTTGNGGNTCAGATCCATTTCCCGTTATGAAGCAAAATAAGCCATAATCATCATAATCTTCTCCAGGCTGTATTTGNATATTATCATCATTATATGTTGCAACAGGTTGTGCTAATTCCCAAATACCTGCTGTTGCAGTATCATCAATATCACCAATAGTCCAATCATCAGANCCTTCTTCAAAATCATTTGCATATATTTGAGGTAATTCTCCTAAAATAAATAAAATAGAGTTATNAGGAGCATCTAGAGGGTATGTTTGTACTTCTCCTTCNGAATTNANAGCTTGAATATAATATTTTATAATCATTCCATTACTTAGTCCATCAATNGNTACTTGATAATTATCATTTGATTCCTCTATCATATTTTGACTAATAAAACCATTTCCTAAATCATAATAAAGTTCAGCTACTTCAACATTNCCAATATTACTTGTAATATTAGCNGTCAAATTAATAGAATTNCCTTGGTATGGCATATCTTCTAAGTTATCATGTAAAATAGTAAGNCCTCCACCTGTACTTGTTCCATCTAATACTTGTAATCCGCTATTTAATGGGTCTAGATAGTTGCTTAAGCCAGAATTCCAAGATACTGATAATTTTCCATAAGTATCATAGCCATTATTAGTACATGATGCAACACCTCCATATAGCTGACCAACTATACGTCTTGAATTTCCATCAAACAAAGGAGATCCAGANGATCCTGGTTCTGTTGTTCCATCATTCCAACTATCGATNTCCCAATANCTACCAGCATTTGAAGCATTNTCATAATCAAAAGATATTTTTTTTATATCTCCTGATGGATGATGTATGCACACTGGAGTANTTGGTGTATTGCCAGAAACATCCCAACCAGCATAATAAACATTATAGTTATCTGGTATATTTTCATTAAGTTCAAGTAATGCAACATCTGAACCTGAACTATTAGCTAGCAAGGTTGANCCTGAAACAGTCATATTAGTAGGNCCNTCTTGATTTGTACACCCTGAACTTTCATAATTAAACATNAATATCCATGAGTTATTTCCACCAAGGCAATGATTAGCAGTTAAGAAATAAGGTGTTAAATCTTGTTCAGTATTATTAATTAAACTTCCAGTACACAATCGAGATCCACCAGAAGTCAGTATCATTGCAACAGAGCTAATTTGATCTTGCCATATAGAAAATTCAGGACAATTTGCATTATTATTACATGTACCAGAATCACCATATCCTCTAGAAGAATTTTTAGCAAATATATCTGTATAGTCGTGTGCAANAGATTCAATGTTAATTTCTCCATCAAATGTTGAATTTGAAGGTTGATTATATTCTAAAANTANAGTTTCACCAATAANTGGTGCTGTTGAGAATCCCCCNTGTGGCTTATGATTTAAATTAGTAAATGCACCTAGAACCATAGATTTATCTTCNGAATAAACAAAAAATTCTGCACCAGGAGGAATATTGAATACATCGTAGATTAAATTCAATGAATATGCATCATAAGAAGTTATTTTCAATTGCCAAATAGAAGAACCATCTTCTANTACAGTCCAATTTCCAGAGTTTTCCATATTTAAATCTAGATAAATAGTTTCTGCAAATTTATAAGGTTTCAATATACTAGACTGCTTATCNATTTCTTCTTGTTNGATGATTTGCTNTATATTGATTTCAGGCATAATTATNTCTTCTATAGCAGAGTNTCTATTAAGCAAAAAGCTCTTAGGAGTTGATTCGATAGAAATTTGACTAATTAATAAATTGGTAATAATTAATAAATTGAGAATAGTTTTTTTCATTAAAATNATTTTCCCTTTAAATATATTTAAATACTAANATGATTGAAGTTAGCAATCTTATTTTATAGATACAATGTTTGAAATAGTTTGTTACAATAATTTTAATATATTGTGGAGGCGGGGAGAATCGAACTCCCGTCCAAACAGTCTATTAATATAGCTTCTACATACTTAGACTATTTTTTAAGATTCATTTGGCTTTCATAAATAGTCAAACTATTTCCAAACTAGCCTTAAAGGTTTCACTTNTAATATTGAGGCAATATTACAAGCTAGTTCGCATTAATGATGCCTAGTTAACAGGAGGCGAACACGCCTGTTAGTAGACAGCTACTGACAATTAAGCAGCAGCAGAGTAGCTATAATTGCCACTTATTAGTTTTCCAAAGGGATTTNCGAGGAACTTTGGATCCTCGGTATGCAACTATACTATAGTACTTGCCTGTCGAAACCAGACGCCCCCAATCTATTTCAAAAATCGTTGTTAAATATAAANTAAATTAAAATTATTATATATAGTTTCTTTTATATTGAAAGGTATTGATTTTGTTCAGTAATTTTAAACNATGTTTTTTTAGAATATTAATTCATTTAATGTTGACCCAGTAGCTCAGCTGGTAGAGCAGTGCCCTTTTAAGGCATTGGCCGAAGGTTCAAATCCTTCCTGGGTCACATCCTTTTCATTGTATGCCTTNTTACTGAATAATAGATTTGATTCCATCGATTATAAACTGAACAGATATTGTAAGCAATATAATNCCCATCATTCGTTGTATGATACGNAATCCNGANGTNCCTATTTTNTGTGTTATTTTAGTGCTTGCTTTAAGAATGAACAAGGTGATTAGCATCGTTAATATAATCACTAAGAATAANCATACTTTATAGNTAAGGCTTGGATTTGAAGTTGATAAAACCATTATAGAAGTGATAGCNCCAGGACCNGCAATCAAAGGGATTCCTATTGGAGTGTAGGCAATATCATCTTTAGTTAAAGTACTCTCTTCTTCAGCTGGAGTTGTTCTAGTACGAGATTTTTTAACTTCAATTAAATTAAAACTAGATCTCATAAATAATAATCCACCTGCAATTTTNAAGGCTTCAATAGTAATNCCGAAAAATTGGAAAATTAGTTCACCTATAAACAAGAAGATAGTCAATGTTAGACCTGCTGTAAAAACACCCTTATTTGCAATTTGTTTTTTTTCTTGTGCATTCATATCATCAACTAAGGATATGAACATAGGGCTAAATCCTATTGGGTTTACTAATGCAAATAAAGAAGTAAATGCAATTATGAAGAATTTTATTAATTCAGNATCTATGGGATAGTTTGNCATTACATTCTTTCAGGNTGTGATATTCCAATAATATCCAATCCATTTCTAAGTACTATTTTTATAGACTTTATTAATAAAAGTCGTGATTTAGATAGTTCTTTATCATCAGTAAGAACTTTATTTTTTGAATAAAATCGATGAAATTGCAGAGCGACATTTTGCAGATAATTAATAATGATTTGTGGCTCTAATTTATTTGCAACCTCTTTTATGCAATCAGGGAAAGAAATTAAATTATTTATTATTTCTAACTCTATATCTGTATTTAATAAGGATAACTCAGGATTTTTAGTATCATAGTTTAATTCTATTGCTCTATTTAATATATTGCAAATTCTTGCATAGGCATATTGCAAATAAAAAACAGGATTTTCATCAGATTCTGATTTAGCAATATCTATATCAAAATTTAAGTGAGTATTCATTCCTCTCATTAGGAAAAAATATCGTACAACATCTTTTCCTACTTCATCTAGCAATTCATCAAGAGTAATAAAGTTAGCTTTTCGAGTAGACATTTTAACAGACTCACCATTTTCACTAACAGTAGCAAATTGGTGTATTAAAACTTTCATTTTATTTGTATCACATCCAAGTTGTTCTACAGCAGCCATTACATCAGGGTAAGCATCCATATGATCTGCCCCAAAAACATCTACTATTAAATCAAATTTTCTATTAAACTTATCTTTATGATATGCTATATCAGGGAGTCGATATGTAGGCTCTCCAGTACTTTTGACTAGAACTCTATCAGAATTTCGTCCTATACTGCTGCCGGCGAACCATGTAGCACCATCTTTCTCATAGATTAATTTTTTCTCTTTTAATCTATCAATCACTTTAAAAATAGATTTATTTTTATAAAGAGAATCTTCATTGAAAAAATTATCAAACTTAATACCTAATTTCTGCAATGTATTTTTGATATCATTAAAAATGATATCTTCTGCAGTCTTTTTAAATAATGGATCATCTTGTTTATTTAATAGTTCATCTCCATGTTTATCAATTAATATTTGTGCAATATTATAAATATATTTGCCTTGGTAGCACTCTTCAGGAAATTCAATTGGTTGATTTAATAATTCACAATATCTGAGATATACAGAAAGTCCTAGCCTGTCCATTTGTTTCCCAGCATTATTAAAATAATATTCTTTTTCTATTGTATAACCATTCCAGGCAAGTAAATTACTTACACTGTCTCCAAGAATAGCCCCTCGACCATGGCCTATTGTCAAAGGTCCTGTAGGGTTAGCACTTACAAATTCAATTAATGCTTTTTTACCCTTGCCTACATTTGTTTTTCCATAATTCTCATCTTTTTTTATAATATTTTGCAATTCAGTAAATAGTAAATTGTTATTTAGTTTGAAATTAATAAATCCAGGGTTCGCAATTTCTATTGAAGAAAAATTATTTGGATATTTTTTCTTGATTCCAGTTATAATTTTTTTTGCAATATTTTGCGGAGATTCTCCTATATCCTTGCATAATATCATTGCAATATTGCAGCTATAATCACCATGGATGGGGTTCTTAGTTTTTTGCACATTTAATTTATCTGAAGGATAATCAAGTTCTTCAAGTATGACACTTATATTTTCAATAATATTCTTTTTCATTTATCAATCTCGATTATCTCAGCATCTCCCCATAAGCGTTCAAAGTTATAGTATTCCCGAGTTTCTTTATTAAATATATGTATAACAAAGTTAATATAATCCATAATAACCCACTGCAAGTGTTCATACCCTTCTGTTTTCCAAGGCTTTATATTATTCTTATTTAATTCATCTTTAATATGATTAAAAATAGCTCTAGTTTGAGGTTCTGATTCTGATGTACATATTATAAAATAATCAGTTAAGGTTGTCAGCTTATTTAAATTTATGATTTTTACATCTAATGCTTTTTTATCAATCATTAAACTTGCTATTTTTTTAGGATCTAGTGATTTTTTAGTTTTAGTCATAATTGAATGGATTAAATGTTTTGGCAGTTTTAAATGATTTTAATTTATTATAATTCTGTCCTATTACTAATGTTAAATCATGAAAATTAGTATTGTTGTAATCCTCAAAAATTTGAGTTTTATCAATACCTAATGCTGTAGATAAATATATTGCAGAATCTTTATTTTTTTTATGAAAGAAAATTTTTGTAGCGCTATGTCCAAAATTAAGTTGACCATTACTGTGAATTGCATTAGTTGCTTCTGTCACATCATAGCCAAGGTCAAGCAAATAACGCTTATAAATAAGTCCTAGATGTTTTATGCCGCAGCCATTTTTAATTGCAATTTTACTTGTAAANTCAGCTTCTTTATGGATTTGATTTTTAGCATATAAAGAAACTAAGCTTTTACTATCCTTGATGTCATTAGAGGATGAGATATCTATTAAGTTATATTTTAANACGAAGAAAATNATTAGAAATGATGCTAGTATTGTAATGCTAGATGTAATAGATAATAATATTTTATTATATTTTTTATTAGTAGCCATAGTTTTTAGCATCTTCTAATTGCTCTAGAGTATTTATNCCAATAATTTCATGNTAATTTTCTGTTTTTTCAATAAAGACAGGTTCATTNTCATCTAATAATATATTTATAACATCAGTTAAATAATATTCTTTTTGTGTATTNTTATTATTAATACGTGGTAGAGTATTAAATAATTCATTTGAATCAAACATATATATACCAGTATTTATTTCAGATTCTTTTAATTCTGTTTCACTAGCATCTTTCTGTTCAATTATTTTTTTCAACATATTGCGATTGTTTTTAATAATTCTTCCATATCCATACGGGTTATCCAATTCGCAAGTTAACACAGTAGCTTTTGCATTTGATGTTTCATGAGTTTGAATCAGAGATTTTAGTGTATTTGAAGATATGAATGGTACATCTCCAGATAAAACTAATACATTCCCGCAAAAGTTTTTCAGATTATCTTCACATTGCATAACAGCATGTCCAGTGCCATTCTGCTCTCTTTGAAGTGCAAATTCAACTTTTTCATCTTTTAGAGTCTGTTCAATTAATTCATGTTTATAGCCAACAATTGTTATAATTGGGCTAGCGTTTATCTCATGTGCAGATTTGATCACATGTAATATCATAGGTTTGTTATTGATTGGATGCAGAACTTTAGGTAAATCAGAATTCATTCTAGTCCCTTTACCAGCAGCAAGTATAATAACAGCTAAATCCTTCATGACAATTCTATTATTCCTCCTCCAATTAAGATATCACCAATGTAAAATACAATCGATTGACCAGGAGTGACAGCCAATTGTGGTTCATTAAACCTGACTTCATATTTATTATTTTCAAACAAGATAGTAGACTTTACTTTTTGGCTATTATATCTTATTTGACTATAAATATCTAGAGGGAATTCAGGTATATCTATTAACCAATTAATATTTGATACCAAGCAGGTCTCCCTATACAATTCATTTTTTCTGCTGATTGTTATAGTATTTGTTTCTGCATCAATAGATTTTACATATCGAGGATCTGGATATGATAACCCAATACCTTTTCGTTGTCCAATGGTGTAATTAGTATAGCCCTTATGTTGTCCAACAACATTATCCGTTTCATCTACTATATCCCCTTCACCTATTGAATTCATTTCATCAGGTATATACTTATTTAAAAAACGATTATAATTATTATCTGCAACAAAACAGATTTCCATACTTTCAGCTTTTTCAGCAGTTTCTAAATCATATTTTCTAGCAATTTCTCTAACTTGTGTTTTTGTGAATTCTCCTAATGGGAATAATGTCCTATCAATTGAATCTTTAGGTATACCCCATAATACATATGCTTGATCTTTTAAAGGATCTACACCTTGTTGTATTGCAGGTTTATCATTATATGAACCTATCTGTGCATAATGTCCAGTAGCAATATAATCTGCTCCTAATTGATTTGCTTGTTCAATAAAGGCATCCCATTTTACATAAGAATTACATCTTACACATGGATTAGGAGTCCGTCCCTTTAAGTATTCATTCGCGAAATCATCAATAACCTTCTCTTTAAAAACATTTTGGAAATCTATTGTATAGTGGGGAACCCCAAGTTGGTTGCAAACTAATTTGGCACCATTAATTTCTTCAATTCCACAGCAGCTGTTATCATCATCATTTCCACCTACATTGCCATAATCCCACAATTTCATTGTTACACCAATAGCTTGATAACCACTTTCAAGTACTTTGATTAATGCAACTGAACTATCAACTCCACCAGACATTGCAACCATAACTGTTTTTTTTGCCATAATTATGCAGTATCCTTTTCATATTCATTACATAGTATTTCATTCAATATGCTCACTAAATCATAAATATCATTATCTGTATGAAATTTGCCAATTGAAATTCTAATTGTTCTTAATGCCTCATCACTAGTTAGTCCTAGATTTAGTAAAACTTCTGAAGGCTTAGGTGTGCCTGATGAACATGCAGACCCAAATGAAACAGCAACTCCATTTAAATCTAATTTCATTACTAGTGCCTGTCCAAGTATAGCGGGAAAAGTAATATTAAGAATTCCTGGTATTCTACATTTTCCATTCAGTTTGTAATTGATTTTTTTTTCATTTAATTCATTTATAAATGTATTTTCTAAATCTAATATTTTTTTTGAGTTTTCTGCTACATTTTGAATTGCTATTTGTGTAGCTAAACCCATACCAACAATACCAGAAATATTTTCTGTACCAGGTCGCAGATTTTTTTCTTGTCCTCCACCTTGTAAAACCGAATCTAATATATTTCCTGATTTAATAAATAATGCTCCAATGCCTTTTGGTCCATAGTATTTGTGTGCAGCTATACTTAAAAAGTCAACATCTATTTTTTTGATATCTAAGGGNTGTTTGCCGATTATTTGCACTGCATCTGTATGTACTTTAATATTATTTTTCTTAGCAACTTCAACGATGTTTCCGATTGGATTTACAGANCCNATCTCATTATTAACATACATAATCGAGATTAATTTTGTATTTNGTTTTATTGCAGATTCTATATCATTAGAATCAATAATCCCATCTACATTAGGTTTAATATAAGAAACTTCAACTCCGNACTTCTCNAGTTCTTGAGAAACCTTGATTATTGCAGGATGTTCATAAGANCTTGTAATAAGATGATCNCCTGCTTTCANTAAACCTTTTAANACTANATTNTTAGATTCAGATCCACCACTNGTAAAAATAAGTTCATTAGGCTTGCAATTTAAAGAGCTTGCCATTTGCCTTCTAGCTGTTTCAATTAATGATCGTGATTTTTGTCCAAATTGNTGAATGCTTGAAGGATTNCCAAATACNGTATTTTGTATTTCAGTCATTAATTTAGAAACATTATTATCNAGTGGAGTTGTTGCAGCGATATCAAAGTAAAGATTNTTCATTTATAATATTATTTCTGAGCCTTGTTTNGCAACNACAGTATTAGGAAATAGTTTTTGTGCTTGTTGCTCAATTTCATATAATTCATCATCTGATCTAAATGGGTCATGATGGAAGAGTACTAATTGTTTTGTATTNGATAATTTAGCNACNTCCACNGCTTGTTCCCANCTACTATGCCCCCAGCCTTTATATTTATTTAATTCANNTCCNTGATACTGAGCATCATGTATAAGTATATCTGAGTTNTGTGCATTTTCAATGATGTTTTTATTTAATGTATGNGTAGGGTGTTCGCAATCTGTTGAGTATGCAATTATTTTGTCTCCAATGGCAATTTTATAGCTATTTGCTCCATTTGGATGTCCGTGCAGTGCACTAGTAATNTTTATATNNTNTTTGATTNTNANTCCATCATNAGGAAATATATTTAAATTAATATCAGCCTGNANCATAGACATNTCTACTGGCCAAAATGTATGATTTTGGATATGTTGGATGATTTCTGTAGGGGTCATTTTNTCTTCTTTGCCATACATATTAAAAGTAAAGTTTTNATCAAACAATGGGTTGAAACCNAGGAACCCAAAAAGGTGATCCCAATGATAATGACTAATAATAGCATGTGCTGACTTAGGNGCATTTTCCTCTAGACTCAATGCTCTTCCAAGATCAACCATTCCAGTNCCCATNTCAAGNATAATAAGATCATTNTCAGATGTTCTNATTTCNACACATGATGTATGNCCNCCATAGATAACAGTATCNTTGCGAGGAGATGGGAATGAGCCACGCACTCCCCAAAATTTAATTGTTGTTTCTAAATTTGACATAAAATAATATTATAAAACTAAAATTATAATACCATATATTAATTAATAAATCAGATTATTTTTATATTTTTCTGTACATATTTATTAGCNNNTTTTTCAAATGTAAATCATTGTAAAGGTTGTTTTTTTTAGTNTTCNTTGTTTTGTATATTGATATATGAAGATTTTAATATTGATAATATCATTATCTATTTTAAGGATGGAGGCCTTTGATGGACTCACTCTATTTACTCCATTTGCNCAAGATGAAGAAATNTCAACATATTTAATAGATAATGATAGCAATGTNATTCATGTATGGAATCAAGAATATATGCCTGCAAGNATGCCATATTTATTGCCNGACAGTTCAATTATTTATCCTTATCAAGTAGAAGANCCAACAATGATNGCNGGTGGTGTTGGAGGAGGNGTGAAAAAAATATTATGGGATGGNACTGTTTTATGGGATTATACATTTTCTAATTCTATTTATCAGCANCATCATGATGTTGAAATNTTNCCAAATGGCAATNTACTNATNCTNGNATGGGAAAANAANANCATTTCAGATGCCNATTCGATGGGTAGATCTGATATTGATTTATGGACAGTTCCNGANATGTGGTCAACTGCTGTNTTGGAATTGAATCCAGANTCAGGNCAAATAGAATGGGAATGGCACTTATGGGATCATTTAGTNCAGGATGTAGANCCATCATTNGGTGCAACNTATGGNGATATNGCATCTCATCCTGAATTATTTGATATTAATTGTGGTGCGGTTGGAAATAGTGCGGGTGGACCNCAAATGCCAAATGGAGATTGGATGCATATGAATTCTATTGATTATAATCCNATTTTAGATCAAATAGTTTTATCATCAAGATTNCANNNTGANNTTTATATTATNGANCATAGCACAACTACAGAGCANGCNGCNTCTCATNANGGTGGAAATTCAGNTAAAGGAGGAGATATTTTATATCGNTGGGGAAACCCNTCTAATTATGANAGAGGTTCTCTTAATGATAGNATATTAGANGGGCAACATAGTGTTAATTGGATTCCTAATGGCTACCCAGGTGAAGGTAATATTATTTTGTTTAATAATTTTAATCAACCTCATGGTTCAAATCTTCATTCCGCTGTTTTGGAAATTACACCTCCTGTAGATGGTNCTGGTGGGTACATTCTTTCTGAAAATGGAACATATGGTCCAGATTACATAACATGGGATTATATTTCAAATACTTTAGTNCCTATTCAGGGTGGTGCATTTCGATTGCCAAATGGNAATACAATAATGACATTCACTCAGCAAGCTAAAATAAGAGAGGTTGATTTTTTTGGAAATATTGTTTGGGAATATGTGCATGATTATCAAGATGCATCATGGTGGATTGCTCGCTCAAATAAGTANAGTTTAGATTATTTAGNCAATATTACNCTTGGAGATATTAATTCAGATGANNNGNTAGATATNTTAGATATAGTTCTTATGATTAATATGATTCTTGATAGTCAATATGGAGCTGTTGCAGATGTTAANGAAGACGGTTTTTTAGATATATTGGATGTTGTCGTTATGGTTAATATTTTAATAGGTGGCCTTCCTTAAAGTTGATATTTTAATAGTGTTTTAAGACTTTTTATNTTGTGTATATTTTAGCATGAATAATTTATACTATGTTCCATTGTTATGATTANTAGAAAAACAAAAATCATTGCTACTATAGGCCCTTCTTCTTCTACAGTTGCAAAATTAGTAAAAATGATAGATGCGGGTATGAATGTTGCTCGGGTCAATATGTCTCATCATANTAACGATGAAGAAGTTGAAAANATAGTCGAAAATATAAGGTTGGCATCAAAAAAAAGTAATGAAACTGTATCCGTTCTNTTTGATATATGCGGTCCNAAAATCAGAGTCAAACCAACCATCCCAAAAGGTAAGATATTAATAAAAAAGAATAAAGAGTATACTCTTGGCACTGGGAAAGTGAATATTCCGATAAATGAAAAAATTGATTTTTCATCCGTTAAAAAAGGACAGACTATTAAAATTGACGATGGGGTTATACAGTTTTTAGTAATTAGCAATAGATATAAATATCAAGTTCAGTTAAAAGCATTGAATGATGGTGTGATTTATCCATCTAAAGGGATTAATTTTCCAGGTATTGATTTAAGCATTCCAGCACTTACTCAAAAGGATATTAGCGATATTGATTTAGGGTGTCGACTGGGAATTGATTGGTTTGCCCAGTCATTTGTGAGATTTGCAAAAGATCATAAAAATTTTATTAATAATATTTCAAAACATTCGCTAACCATTCCAATTCTTGCGAAAATCGAAACTCCTCAATCCATTAAAAACATTTCTGAATTGATTGACCTATATGATGGGATTTTAATTGCTAGAGGAGATCTAGGAGTAGAATTGCCAATAGAGCAGTTACCTATTCTTCAAAAGATGATAATTAAAAAGTGTAATAAAAGAGGGAAGCCTGTTATCACAGCTACCCAGATGTTAGATTCAATGATAAGCAGTTCTACACCAACGAGGGCAGAAGTGACGGATGTTGCAGGAGCCGTTTATGATGGAACCGATGCAATTATGTTATCAGCAGAAACTGCTGTTGGACAATATCCTCTTGAATCCATTATGACAATGTCATCTATAGCTATGAATGTAGAGAATGAAATAGCAAAAAATGGAGATTTTCAAATAAATAAGCCAACATTCAAAAAAACCAATGTATTAACATCTATATGTCATGCGGCCTATAATATTGCATTGGATATAAATATTCCAGTTATTGCAGTAATGACAGAATCGGGTAGCACTGCAAAAATGGTTTCAAATTTTAGACCAGATGCAAATATAGTAGCAATATGCCCATATGATAAAATAGCAAGGCGATTGAATTTATTTTGGGGTGTACATACATTAATGTTAGATCAATTAAACAATATAGATGACATGATTGCAGGCTGTCAATCATTGCTAAAAAAGCACAAAATAATTAAGAAAAAACAAAAATTCGTTTTTATTGCAGGTATACCGATTGGTACACCTGGCAGTACTAATATACTTAAAGTCCATGAGGTAGATTAATGATTAATATCCAAAATAAGAGAGAGATGTCAAATACTATTTTTATTATTTTGTCATCAGTTTTTATTGCATCACTAATAACATGTAATTTGATTGCAAACAAGTTTGTCGAGATTGATTTAGGGTTTCGTGTATTTATTGTTTCAGCAGGGATATTACCTTATCCGATTACTTTTTTAGTAACCGATATATTATCTGAAATATATGGGAGAGATAAAACGAATAAGGTGGTTTTTTCAGGTTTTGTTGCATCATTATTTACATTACTATTCTTATGGCTTGGGGCTCAATTCAATTCTATTGATGGTACCATCGTAAACGATGAAACATATAATTTGGTTTTTCAAAATGCATGGAGGGTTATTGCTGCATCAATGATAGCCTATTTATCTGCTCAGTTCTTAGATGTAAAATTATTCCATTTTTGGAAAAAATTAACAAAGGGAAAGCATTTATGGCTTCGAAATAATGCATCTACGATTGCATCTCAACTTGTTGATACAACATTGGTCGTTGGGGTGTTATTTATAGGTGTGTGGCCTACATCTCAGATTACGAGTGCAATAATTGATGGTTGGCTTTTTAAGATGTTATGTGCATTTATAGACACTCCTATTTTTTATATGCTTACGGGATTATTCCGTAAAACATTTAATCTTGAAATGGGTGAAGAACTTTCCGCATAGGCCCTCGCTATTTGTAACAATATGTATTTTTTGTGAAATAAATCAAAGATTATAATATTTATTTATTATATTTTACAGCGGATAAATTGCGGGTAAAAACTTTATTGGTAGTTTTGTTATGTTCCGTAAAAGAATTATTTAAAAGTTAACTCAAGGGAGGAAATATGAAAATGATTTCTAAATTAAATGCATTCGTTATACTATGTATGCTCTCTAGCATGTTTGCTATTGAGGATCCGTATAATGTTTGTGTAGCAGGTAGTAATCTTGACCCAGGTGATGGAACTGGTCCACAGCCGGCGGTTACAACGACATGGTCAGATGATAACCCACCAGAAGGTTGCGGTCCTGATGAAATAGAAGACTGCGATGGTACAGGTGAATGTTGGCCAATTACATGGATAGGCGATGGTTATCCAGATTGTAATGATCAACAGTATGGTGCTGATTTAACATGCTATGATTGTGATGGTGGAGATTGTCCTGAAACTGATCCAGGTTGTGGTGGAGATGGAACTACAACAGGTGGTACAACAGGTGGTACGACAGGCGGGGTAACTACAGGTGGTACGACAGGTGGCTCACCAGAGTGTGAAGATTGTGTAAATGATTTCACTGCATATGGTTCTGAGTGTTGCGATACAGCATGGGTTGAATACCAAATTTCTTGTGCTGATTTAGAGGCTAATTATAGTTGGGATTGTACAGGCTGTAATTGCCCAGGTGATGCTGCAGGAAGCAGTAGTGTTGGATATTCATCAGAGTTATCCCCTAGATTAGATAAAACTCCAGCTGCTAACTCTGTATATTTTAGAGACTTACAGCAAGGAACTCCAGATCGTAGTATTATAGGTATTGTTACATATTCTTGCGATGCTTGTTATACTGGAGGTCCATGGTCAGGTTTCTGGGAAGTTGCAACTGGGATAGGTGAAACAGGATTTACTGTTTACGGATTTGATCCAGGTTCTGAAGTGTGTGCTACTTTACAATTATCAAGTAATGTAAGTGGCGAAACATCTCAAATTATTGATACTGGCTGTATTATTGCTGGAGATGAAACTACATTGTCATGTGCTGATGGAACAGGCGGATGTGATACTGCAGGCACTGGTGATGTGAATGCAGATGGTGCAACTAATGTTCTTGATATCGTGGCTATTGTAAATGTAATTCTAGGTGGTGCTTTTGCAGATGACTGTGCAGCTTTATCAGCTGACTTGAATGGCGATGGCGATGCAAATGTTCTTGATATTGTAGCAATCGTTAATATCATTCTTGGTAATGGAAGAAGTGCAGATGCAACTTCAGTAGAATTAATTAAAGATTCAAATTCACTAAGCTTAAAAGCGAATGGTTATATTGGAGGTGTTCAAATGACACTGTCTCATGGTAATGATTTCATTTTAAGTCTTACTGAAGATGCAATGGTAGCTGATCATGCAACAGATGGCAACACTACAACACTTGTAGTTGTTAAGCCTGAGTCTGCAGAGCTGTTTACTGCAAATAGTGATTTTGTAATCAAAGATATGATCATTGCAAATTCTCAAGGTGCAATGGATGTATCTTATGCTCCTCAATCTATTTCATTGAGCAGAGCATATCCTAACCCGTTTAATCCAACTACAACAATAGATGTCAATCTTCATCAAGAGGGTTTCACATCTGTTAAAGTATATGATTTAATGGGTAATCAGGTAGCTGTTCTTGCTGAGGGATATATGTCAGCAAATACATATGCATTAACATGGGATGCAAAAGATGTTCCAAGTGGTTTGTATATGGTGAGAGCAGAATCTGCAGGATTTATGGCAACTGAAAAATTAATGCTATTAAAATAGGATTTAATTCAGTTTCATGTAATTTTACATTTAAAGAGCCATCTTAATTTTAGGATGGCTCTTTTAATATAATAGGGGTGATCAAATGAGAAATGTTTTATCATATATACTGATGTTTCAATTGTTGCTTTCAGTGGATTATGAAACAGAAATTCAACCAATCTTCAATGCACAATGCGGGAATTGTCACTTAGGGAATTCTTCAGCAGGTGTTAATGTGGCAAATTATCAAAACACAATGGACAGTGATATTGTTGTTCCCGGCAATGCTCAGGCGAGTTCTCTTTATGATCGAATTACAAGGGCTAATTCTGAGGCGGGAGATATGCCTCCTGGTAATGCTGAGTTATCAGCAGAACAAATAGCATTGATAGAATTATGGATTAATGAAGGTGCTCTTGAGGAGGAGCCTGGCGAT
>NZVQ01000028.1 GCA_002701525.1 Fidelibacterota bacterium
GCATCTGAGAGAGAGAAAAGAATTACCTTTTATCTTGAGGCTCTCCTTAGTAACAGCTTCCCAATATCCGATCCGGAAGTCTTTTCATATTATTATGAGGGAACACACGAGCAGTATTATAAGCAGGGTCAAGAACTGGCAGACGGGTTCATTAAATATTTCGAGAAAACATATATTTACAAAAGTGATGGTAAAAAAAACTATTTTCAATATGATGCAGAATAATAAGTATTATGAATAAAGATTTTGTCAATCTAGCAACGCCAACCTCACATCTATTTAAGTCTGAGGTCAATGCGGATAGTATTTCTGAAAAAAGCGACTGTCTTGAACTTAGAGAGTTCATGATAGGAAAGATTGATCGCCTCAAGAAAAACGTCATGCTAGCACATCTAGATGAGGTGGATATTACCCTGCCTTGGAATCAGGAAAGGAAAGCATTAATTACGGATGTTATTAAAAACTATCAAAACTTAAAACTTGTGACATTTCATATGTCTTGCAACTGTACCTCGCCGGTCATCGATAAAGGTGTTTTTCAACCCGGCGGAAAAACTATGGTGCGAACAGAGATGTTGGATAATGTTCGCAAGAATATTGAATGGCTAAAGCAGCTTTTGCCGGAAAACATATCAATTGCAGTTGAAAACAATAATTACTATCCAACAGAGGCGTATTCAGATGTAACTGATAGCAGTTTCATTAGAGAGGTCGTAACAAAAAACGAGGTCAATTTCTTATTTGATATCTCTCATGCCTTGGTTACATGTTTTAACAAAAATATTGAATATTCGGATTACATATCAGACCTTCCACTAGAAAAGACAATACAAATTCATTTATGCTCACCGGGCGTGAGAGAAGACAATCTGGCCTATGATCTTCATTTGCTTCCTGATTCTGCACACATAGAGCATGCACTTTCCTTAGCAAATAAGTTTTCAGCTGAATATTTGACAGTTGAATACTATAAAAATATTGAGAAATTATTATCGTGTTTAGATGCTGTCAGGGATCAAATAAATACTGGTCTTGGAACTAAGGGATTTAATCCAAATTGCTCAATTTAGTCAAAGCATGACGCAAAAACAAAATAAAATTAATGAATTATTAGATCTTGAGAATAAGGTAATTCTTATAACAGGAGCATTGGGTCAAGTAGGCACAGCATTAGTAAATACTTTTCTAGATTTGGGCTCTGTAGTTATTGCCACTGATATCAATAAATCAGGCGAAATTAATATAGAAAATGAGAATCATGATTACTTCAAGCTCGACGTAAATAAACCTGCAGAAGTTCGAAAAGTTCTTGATGATATTTTTGCCAAATATAAAAAAATTGATGTTCTCATCAATAATGCTGGAGTCAATACTTTTAAACACTCAAGAGACAGAACTGAAGAAGATTTGGATTTTGTTATTGGAGTAAACTTAAAAGGTACATTTTTCTGCATTCAATCATATGCCGCTATTCTAGAGGAAAATAATCTTAAAGGTTCTGTCATTAATACAGCCTCACATTATGGAACAATAAGTCCTGACTTTAGGATTTATACAGATTGCGACAGAAGAAATTCTGAAATCTATGGAGCTACGAAAGCAGGGATAATTCAAATGACTAAATATTTTGCAGTTGAGCTTGCTGATAAGGGTGTTAGGGTAAATAGTGTTTCACCAGGAGGAATCTTTAATCCAGATCAGCCGCAGGGCGATGACTTCATAAGTAATTACTCAAACAGAACACCATTAGGAAGGATGGCTGAAGTTCACGAGATTATGGGCGCATATATATATCTAGCCAGTGATACCTCTACCTATACAACAGGACAGAATATAATCGTTGATGGAGGCATGTCAGCTTGGTAGCAGGGTTGGCCCTTGATGGCTATTATAGTCAATAAGTGAAATATTATTCATGGGTAGAAAAAAAATAGTCCTGGATATCTTGTGTTTCGAGAGTTTTTTTAATAGCTCTATCGGCAGTAAGTCTCAAACTGAAATCTTTTACCTTCATGAATCAAGCCTATTTTTTTTCATAAAAAATATTTATGCCAAATACTTAGGAACAAAGTTCACAAAATTAGGTAATTTATCTTATTCAGAAAACATTCTGGGTAATAGAACAATCTATGAAACAATTCAGGAGGAGACAAAGATAGATATTTTTTCTTTCTTAGGCTCTAAAGAGTTTAAAGAATCTTTATCCAGCTATAAGAATTGGGAGTCATTAAATGATCAAAAGCTAAATTATTTCCTGATAACTCAAATCTATCCATTTTTCTATCGAGCAAGAGAAATTATATCCCTCATAGAATTTGAAAAGATAAACCCCGATATTCTTCTATTGAAAAAGCCACACTTACAAAGCATCACCATTGGAAACACAAATATTCCAATCCGTAATTACAAAATTTTATTTTCAAATCATTTTCGAATTAGCATGAGGGATGATTCACTTTATGATGGATTTATATATAGAAAATATAACAGCTCAAAAATATCACTAATCATCAAGGAATTTTTGAAAAAAGTTGTGATCTTTTCTAACTATTTTGTCTTTAAAGATTCAGCTACACAAAATAGTGATTCTTCAAAGAAATCAATTGGTATAGAACTGCTTCAATCGAGAATTAATTTATCAGAGACAAATGATCTTTTTTTCATAGACACTTCTATAATTGATGACGAACAAATTTGCTTAATTGAATATGATGAAAAACCCTCAATAGGGAAACTCTTTTTATCGAACATAAACAAAAGGAATGAGCCCAAATTAAAGTATGGAAAAAAATCATATGATGTTATTTCAAATAGGAAATTCAGCAGATTAAAAATTCTAAATATTATCAATCTTCTCAGTCAAAAATATGTTGGTGAAGTAAATAGCAGCTATAGAATTAAGAACCTAGCTAATTTAATTGGGCCTTCGCATCTTTTTTCTTACCTATTAAGTGTAATTGGTGTTCTTCTATTCCATTGGAAAAAAGATAAGTACCTCAAACTACTATTAATGCAATATGATTTTGATAGCACCAGCTTCTCAAAAATATTCAATGAAGCAAATCTGAAGATATTATGGACAATGTATGATGGAGGAGAGGATGCATTAATCAAAAGCCAGGCAATCGAAATCAGTGGCGGTTATTTTTGCGGATCACACTGGAGTCATTATCCTATTACATGCATTGATAATCAGAAATGCTACGATGTATTATTTACTTGGAGTGACCATTTCTCAAAAATGCTAAATGAGTACTATCAGTCAAAAAAGACTTACATAGTCGGTTATCCCTCAACTGACTACTTGGAAAAATACATTGATGAAGCAAGAAGAATCCGTGAGATGCATTCTGAGAATTTCCTAATAACTTTCAATGACAATACTTACTTTAATGACGGGCCTGTTTCTGAGGAATCATACTACTCTTTTTATAACCTAGCCCTAGAAGTTCTGGAGAAATATGATCAGACAGTAATATACCTAAAACCCAAAAGATCCAATCACTTTAAGCGTTATATAAAAAATAATAAAAGGCTGGATAAATATATTGATGAAGGAAGGTTAAATCTATTAATTTCAGATCATTCTAGATCAAAAGTTCCACCTGCTTTTCCAGCTTTATTTTCAGACCTTGTTATTGGTCTTGGCTTGAGTACCACAACAATGGAATCAACTATATCAGGAGCTTTGTCTTTCAATATAATTAATGAAATGCTTTTTAAGCACAATGAATTCTATAAAAAAGGGTTAAATAAGATTGTTTTCAATAATAAAGAAAATGCAATAAAAGCAATAGACAAGGTCATTACTCATAAGGATAATGACGACTATTTGGAATCACTAGAGCATTATAGAATTCTCGATTCATTTTTAGATCAAAATGCAAAAACAAGAATATCAAAGGCGTTGCTAGAGATTGCAGGAAGTA
The DNA here is from genome assembly GCA_002701525.1 of Fidelibacterota bacterium. Classification (GTDB taxonomy): domain Bacteria; phylum Fidelibacterota; class Marinisomatia; order SCGC-AAA003-L08; family D37C17; genus SCGC-AAA003-L08. Next base: position 3,930 of record NZVQ01000028.1, read on the forward strand.
AAGAAATTATTAGCTGAGATAAAGAATGCACGCATACCCAAAATTAGATGAGGAATCTATTCAGAAATATAAGCTGAACAATGAGGATGAACTCGAATGTAAGTATGGTTTACCAAAAGAGATATTATTTTGTAAACAGTGTGTCATATCAAATCAAAGACCAAATTCAGCAATAGAAACTCAACACGTAATTTCAACTAAGAAATCAACGATAAACTTTGATGACAATGGTGTCTGTGATGCATGTAGAACAGCAGAAAATAAAAAGAGTATTGATTGGCAAGAAAGAGAAAGAGAGCTCGTTGAACTGTGTGATAAATACAGGAAAAACAATGGGCATTATGATTGTTTAGTTCCTGGTTCAGGCGGCAAAGATAGTTTCTATGCATCTCATGTTTTGAAATATAAGTATGGAATGAATCCGCTTACAGTAACCTGGGCACCTCATATATATACAGATTGGGGATGGAAAAACTTCCAATCCTGGATGGATGCAGGACATGATAATTATTTAATGACACCAAATAAGAGAGTACATAGATTACTTACTAGGTTAGCTTTAGAAAATTTGCTACATCCTTTTCAGCCCTTTATGTTGGGGCAGAAAAATCTTGCTCCCAGAATGGCTCATTTATTCGATATTCCTTTGGTCTTCTATGGAGAAGATGAAGCCGAACATGGGAATCCAATCGAGGATACAAAAAATGCCATCAGGGATGAAAAATATTTCTCAGCTGATCAAGGGAAGGATTTTTTTCTTGGTGGAGAGTCTTATAGTAACCTTATAGAAAGTTATGGCTTATCACAGTTAGATTTAGACCCATATCTTCCAATTCAAAAGTCTGCACTTAAAGAAAAAGAAATCCAAGTTCAATACCTTGGATATTACATTCCTTGGCATCCTCAGGGTGCTTATTATTATGCAGTTGAGAATGGAGGATTTATGCCATCTCCAGAGAGAACGCTGGGTACTTACAGCAAGTATAATAGTATTGATGATAAGATTGATGATCTGCATTACTTTACAACATTCATTAAGTTTGGGATTGGGAGAGCGACTTACGATGCCTCGCAGGAAGTTAGAAATGACGAAATCAATAGGGATGAAGCCATTGCATTAGTAAAAAAGTATGACGGCGAGTATCCAGATAGATTCGAAAATGAGATTTTTGAATATCTATCAATAAATGAAGAAGAATTTACCCAAGCATCAAAAATGTTCGAGCATCCAATGATGACAAAAGAATATTTTATCAATTTATGTGACACTTTCAGATCACCACACATTTGGAAAAGGGAAGGTGATGATTGGTTGTTAAGAGAATCTGTATTTAATTCAAATTAACTTTTTTAGGTACAAAATTGAGAAATATCCGACTGATAGCAAGACTTGATATCAAGGCTCCTAATTTAGTTAAAGGAATCCAACTTGAAGGGCTAAGAAAGCTTGGTGATCCAAATATTTTTGCTAAAAAATACTATCAAGATGGCATTGATGAGATTTATTTTGAAGACATTGTAGCAAGTTTATATGAGAGAAATAGTCTTGTAGAGATAATTAAAAGAACTACAGAGAATGTTTTTGTTCCAATTACAGTTGGAGGAGGATTGAGAAATATTGATGATATCAGTTCAGCTTTGAGGTCTGGGGCAGATAAAGTTTCGATAAATACTGCAGCGATAAAAAACCCTGAAATCATTAAAAAAGCAGCAAAAAGATTTGGCTCTCAGTCAATAGTTCTCTCTATCCAAGCTAAGAAAAATAGCAATAGTTGGGAGGCTTATTTTGATAATGGCAGAGAGCATAGTGGGATTGATGCAGTTGATTGGGCTTCAAGAGGAGAAGAGCTTGGAGCAGGCGAACTATTAGTGACCTCTGTGGACAAAGAAGGGATGGCCAAAGGTTTTGACCATGAATTGATAAAGGAAATTTCATCAAATGTCTCAATACCTGTAATTGCTAGTGGAGGGATGGGCAAACTAGAACATCTTTCAGACGTAGTTAAGATAGGTAAAGCAGATGCGGTTGCAATGGCACACGTGTTGCACTATGAGCATCTTTCGATAAAGCAAATTAGGGAATACGCTCTTGAGAATGATATTCTTGTTAGACCAATGGAAGAGTGATTGTGGGAACTAAGAAAAATGTCACAATTTTGGATTATGGCCTAGGAAATTTGCTTAGCGTCAGTAGAGCAATAGAAAACTGTGGAGCTCAGCCCCATATAACTGACAAACAAGATGAAATAATTTCATCAGACTATCTAATCCTGCCTGGTGTTGGTAATTTCTCAATCGCAGCAGAGGAACTAAGAAAGCGCGGACTCGAAGAGATGATATTAAAATTTTTAGAGAAGGAAAGACCACTTTTAGGCATTTGTTTAGGAATGCAATTATTGTTTGATTCAAGCGAAGAACAAGGCTTACATAAAGGATTAGGCATTATCTCTGGTTCAGTAAAGCCAATCCCTAATCAGAATAGAGAAGGGGTTAGTCATAAGATTCCACATATAGGATGGGCACCCCTTACAATCAACAGACAAGAATCTATACATTCTAATTTTCTCGCAGGTGCAGACTTAAGTGAAAAATATTTTTATTTCATACATTCTTTTCAGGGCCATGCTAATAATTATGCGGAGTGTGTGGCCACGACTAAATATAATGAAGTTGAGATCACAGCTGTGGCTCAAAAAAATTACGTTATTGGAGCACAGTTTCACCCTGAGAAAAGTGGCAAAAATGGTATAAGATTCCTCAAGACCTTCTTAAGTCAATAGATCAAGAATGAAGAGCTTAAAAAGACTAAATAAAAAAATGAAAACTATCAATGATCCTGAGGGTGGAGATGGTTTGGTTTTATTAAAACTTTCTTTCTATATAGACAACAAAAAAGAACTGGAATAATAAAAAAATGGAGAAAAAAATGAGAGATATAAAAGTATCTAATATGACGATTGGAAAAGAGCATCCAGCTTTCATAATTGCTGAAGTTGGAATCAATCATAATGGATCATTTGAAAATGCCATCAAACTTATTGATGAGGCTCATAAGTCTGGAGCATCATCGGTCAAATTTCAGACTTATATAACCGAGAAGAGGGTTGAAAAAGATGCTCCTATATTCGATATTCTGAAACAATGTGAGTTAAGTTTTGAGGATCAAGAAAAATTATTNAATTATGCAAATGAAATCGGATTAGTTGCCTTTTCTACACCTTTTGATAATGAGTCTGTTGAATTTCTTACTCAAATTGAAACGCCTCTTCTAAAAGTTGCTTCATTTGACATCGTCAATAGACCACTCCTTGAGAAAATTTCAGATGCAGATACGCCTTCAATAGTATCAAGAGGCATGGCAAGTGAAAGTGAGCTGGATGCAGCATATGATCTTTTTAACGAAAAGTCAGTTCCGCTTGCTATTTTGCATTGTATCTCTGCTTACCCTATCCAAAATCTTGAATCAATAAATATGAGTACCATGGACTATCTTAAAGATAGGTACAAATGTCTAGTTGGTTTTTCTGATCACACAATTGGCCCAGCCACATCAATTTGTGCTGTTGCAATGGGTGCTAAAGTGATTGAGAAGCACTTTACATTAGATAAGAATGATGAAGGACCTGACCATATAATGAGCGCTGATCCTAAAGAAATGCATGAGATGATATCAGGAATAAGAGATGTCGAAAAGATGATTGGNAATCCAGTCANTGGACCAATNCCAGAAGANCAAGANATTCTNCAATANAGAAGNGAAAATTAAATTNATGATGATTTTAGATATTTCCTCAAAAGAATCTTCTTTAAAGGAGAGGGTCTCAAGGGAAATGTTAAGGGTCATNGGNTCTTGGAATAAAAACTCTCAAGTTATTGANTTCANTAATAATGAGGAGCTGAAAGATTCTATATTGAAGACTAAATCTAATGTAATCCTATCTTTATATGAACTGCCTCTGGATACAGCAATGATGCTCAAAGATATGGGAGTAATACAGATTATCATAGGTAGAAATGATGATTTAATTGATCACGTTGACATTTTTATTGATCCTCTTGAGCCAAAATCGTTTCAGCATTTTTTTGGAACAAATTTCATTCCAGGAGATGATTTTTCAGAAGATATATTGGAGGAGATCAGCCAGTATTTTGAGATGGATAAAGATATATTTCTTCAGAAGCTGCATTCGAATAGAGCTAAAGAGTCCCTTTGTGAAATACTTCAAATATTTAAACTGATGGAATGGGATAGCGATTTTTTTGGGTTCAACATCGGATATGTCTCATGCAGAAGGCTGACTGAAAATATCGAATCTTATATCAAGCAAAAAAGCCAAGAATTAAATATTGATATGATTCAATACAATTGCAATTGCCATGATCAGGTGAGTATTTTAACAGCTGAGAAAAACGGCTATTCTTTCGTTGATGTAAGAGTAACTTTTGAATTGATGCTTCAAAGGATGAACGATATAAATAGTGATTTGGACTTAATCATTTTCAGGAAAGGCGAAGAAAAGGACATCGAAAGACTTAGAGTGATAGCAGGAGAGATTTATACCTTAAGCCGTTATTATTTTGATCAGAAATTTAACCATGAAAAGGTTAGAGAGTTTTATGAAGGTTGGCTTGAGAAAGGCATTAGGGGTGAATATGATGATTATTGCTTTATTCTTGAAGCAGATCAACAACCTGTAGCTTTTACTACAGTTAAAGAGAATGATGATGGAACTGCAGATATAGGAATTGTTGGTGTAGATAAGAATTATTCTGGTCGCTCATTGGGAACTATTCTCATACAGAAGGTCATAAAAGAGTTAAGGAAAAAGAATCTCAGTGTGCTAAGGGTAGTGACTCAAGGCAGAAATTATCCAGCTCAGAGGTTATATCAAAAGTCTGGTTTCATAACCAATCAAATGGAGCTTTGGTATCACAAATGGCTAAATAATTAGGCATGCCTCAGGAATCAAATAAAAAAACATTAGCTATCATTCAGGCAAGAATGAACTCTTCCAGATTACCTGGAAAGGTTTTAATGCCAATCAATGGAAGACCAATGCTTGATTATATGATCAAGAGAGTATCATCGGCATCAGAAATTGATGACTTTGTAATTGCAACAAGCATCGAATCATCTGATAATCCCGTTGAGGAGTACTGTATAGAAAATAATGTTAATGTATTCAGAGGAAATCTGGATGATGTTCTTGATCGTTTTTATCAAGCCTCAAAATCCATTGAAGCAGAAATTATTATCAGGCTAACTGGGGATTGCCCATTGGTTGATCCGAAGATTCTAAATACGATGGTTGGGATTTTTAAGAAAAATAATTACGATTATATTGCTAACACAGCACCTCCCGAGGGAATTACTTTTCCTGAAGGCATGGATGTTGAGATTTTTTCCAAAGCGGCTCTTGAGAAAGCATGGAAAGAGGCCAAAAAACCATCTGAAAGAGAACATGTGACCTTCTACTTCTGGAAAAATCCCGAATTGTTTTCAACATTTAGACATGATCTTAAAGAAGATTTGTCGAACTATAGATTGACCGTGGATTATCCAGAAGATTTTGAATTGGTCCGACATATCATAGAAAAATTTTCTGACCAGCTTGATCACGCCGATTTGAAACAGATTTTAAAGTTCCTCGAAGATAATCCAGAATTATCAGATCTTAATAAAAATATTGAATCATTCTCTGGATGGACTACCTCTTTAGAGCAAGATAAAGAAAAAGGATACCTCAAATGAAAAGGAAAATAAAAAATAGCTTAAATATGCAAAAAAGGGCAAAAAAAAGAATTCCTGGGGGCACTCAATTACTATCAAAAAGATCAGAAATGTTTGCTCCTAATCAATGGCCCGGATATTTCTCATCCGCAAGCGGAGTATATGTTTATGATCTAGATAATAATAAATATCTAGATATGAGCATAATGGGGATTGGAGCTAACGTGCTTGGTTATTGTGATCCAGATGTTGACCAGGCCGTAGAAGAATGTATAAAAAAAGGTAATAGTTCTTCATTAAACTGCGCCGAAGAAATTATCCTAGCGGATCTCATGACTGAGCTTCATCCTTGGTCTTCGATGGTCAGGTATTCAAGATCTGGCGGCGAAGCAATGGCCCTTGCAGTTCGGATAGGGAGAGCTTTTTCAAGAAGGGATAGGGTTGCTTTCTGTGGTTATCACGGATGGCATGATTGGTATTTAGCGGCCAATTTGAATTCATCCAGTGAATTAGAGGACCATCTTTTGCCAGGATTAGAACCAAACGGTGTACCCAAAGGCCTCGAAGGGACAGCACTTGCCTTTAAATACAATGACATTGATTCACTTAAGAAATTGTTAGAAAAATATCCTGATGAGATTGGCGCAATTGTTATGGAACCTCTTCGTAGTGAATTTCCAAAAGAAGGTTTTTTAGAAGAAATCAGAGAGCTTGCTGATCAAAACCAAATAGTTCTGATTTTTGATGAGATTACTGCGGCTTTTAGGATAAATAACGGCGGCGCCCATCTTAAATTCAAGATCGAGCCAGATATTGCAGTGTTTGCTAAAGCAATAAGTAATGGCTATCCGATGTCAGTGATTCTTGGCAAAGAATCTGTAATGCAGGCTGCTCAATCTACATTTATTAGCAGTACATATTGGACAGAAAGGATCGGCCCTACTGCTGCGATAGCCACTATAGAAAAGTTTATTGAAAAGGACGTGTCTTCTCATCTAGACAAAATTGGGAATCAAGTACAAGGAATTTGGAGCGAATGTGCAGCTAAACATGACCTTGATATACATGTTTCTGGATTACCTGCTTTGAGCCATTTTTCATTCAATTATCCTGATGGACAAGCCATGATGACTTTGTTTGTTCA